>JAISSD010000034.1 GCA_031273295.1 Prevotella sp. | reverse complement strand
TCTTTGTGTCCTTTGTGATACCTTTGTGCTCTTTGTGTTAACGTTCTTTTTTGCAGTGCGACAATTTTAATGAGGTTGGGGGCTATGATATTACATTGCTCTCTACCGAGGTTGTTTTGCTGGAAAAAATTAGGTGGAAATGAGGTTTTTACCATTTTGTGGCGGGGCGTTCTTCCTGATTTTCAAGGAAATTCTTTGTGTCCTTTGTGATACCTTTGTGCTCTTTGTGTTAAATGAATTTAGCCGTTCTTTTTTGCAGTGCAACAATTTTAATGAGGTTGGGGGGCTATATGATATTACATTGCTCTCTACCGAGGTTGTTTTGTTTATTGGAATTAGGTGGAAATGAGGTTTTTACCATTTTGCGACGTGGCATTCTTCCTGATTTTCAAGGAAATTCTTTGTGTCCTTTGTGATACGCTTTGTGCTCTTTGTGTTAAATGAATTTGACCGTTCTTTTTTTGCTGTGCGATAATTTTAATGAGGTTGGGGGCTATATGATCCCATATCTCTACTGAGGTTGTTTTGCTGGGAAAAATTAGGTGGAAATGAGGTTTTTTACCATTTTGCGGCGGGGCGTTCTTCCTTATTTTCAAGGAAATTCTTTGTGTCCTTTGTGATACCTTTGTGCTCTTTGTGTTAAATGAATTTAGCCGTTCTTTTTTTGCTGTGCGACAATTTTAATGAGGTTGGGGGGCTATGATATTACATTGCTCTACCGAGGTTGTTTTGTTTATTGGAATTAGGTGGAAATGAGGTTGGAGACTGGATTGGGAACTCAACAAGAAACGAGGAAAAAATATCCTCCGGTATGAAAATAATATGGTTACCATAATCTGCGTTCGTCCGTTCAATCCGCGTCGTCTGCGTGCAAAAAACAGCGCTCGGACCAAACGGAAAGCCCCGTTCACAATCAATGCAATCCTAAAAGCATATTCGCTACAATAATACATAAAACGGTCAATGTAACCGCCACATACATGTAATCTTTTTCTATCAGGAATCCAATCGCGGAAAAGGCGACACGCAGGACAGGCGTGGCAATCAGCACACACACGCCAAGCTGGATAATAGCGGCCCCGTCGAAAGACAAAACGCGCGGCATGATGGACGACAGTTCCCTCAGGTAATCCTTTGCTCCGGGAAATGCTTGCCCGTCGGGAACCGGTTTGTAATGTTCTATCGACATGCCATGATTCTGGAAAAGATAGACAATCCCTCCCAAAATCGTGATACCGCAGGCAAGGGTCACACCATAACGAAGCAGCCTGCCGATAAAAAGCTCCATATCCCTTTCGTTCCAAAATTCTTTTGTAAATATATTCATCTCTTTACAACTTTCCTGTTATACCGTTATATATCATCGAAGCGGCCAGAAAAAATATGACAATACTAAAGAGCAGGCGCAATCTCCTCACATTCGCTTTGGGCAATATCCTGGAACCGAAGAACGCCCCAAGCAATACCCCTGCCACAATCGGCATTGCCAGCCCCGGGTCGATATATCCGCGCTGCAAATATATGACGGCGCTGGCGGCAGCCGTAACGCCAACCATGAAATTACTGGTCGTTGTAGATACCTTGAAAGGTATTTTCATGGCTGTATCCATTGCCAGTACTTTCAGCGCTCCCGAACCTATACCCAACAACCCGGACAAAACGCCCGCCAATGTCATCAATGAATAGCCGCCGACAACATTGTGCACGTTATATTTTTCCAGTTTCCCGTCCTTTGCCGGACAGTAACCGTTCAGCTTCAGTTTGTCGCCAAGTTTATCACCCGGAGCGGCATAGTCTATATTCTCCTCTTTCCTGACGATGGAACGCAGTGCCGAAAAGATCAACACGCAGCCGAATATGACAGCGATATATACCTTGTCGAGGTACACAGCCACTATGGCCCCTGCGACGGCGCCGGTAGTAGTCGCTATTTCGAGAAACATCCCGATACGCACATTGGTTATCCTCTCCCTGATATAAGCCGCGGCCGCACCCGACGATGTGGCAATTGACGTCACCAAAGCCGCGCCAATCGCATAGCGCATATCTACGCCGAAGCCCAATGTAAGCAACGGTATCACGACAACCCCTCCTCCCAATCCTGTCAACGAACCGATGAACCCGGCCATGCAGGCGCCGAGAAACAGGATCATGGAGAATATTTCCAAATTCAAAACCATTCCGTTATTTATTTTAACGGGCGTAAAGATACTGCTTCGCAAGCGAAAAATTCGTCGAGAAGAAGAAAATGAATTGTATTCTTATATTGGCGGAATCATAAAAACAATTATTATTCATCCCTGTCTGTATTAATGGAACAGGCAGGCGCATCCACATATTATCAACAATATCAAAGAATTATACATAAATTACACTGCCTTTCAGGACATAATTGCCGTACATATTCATTTTACCCGACATGTTATGCCGGGCCGGGATATGGAAAACTTTCAGCCTTGGCCTGACGGCTATGCCCAAGGCCGACTCTCTTGATCAGCCGTTCCCCGAAAAGCAATACGGTCAGGGTTTATTTGCCGGATAATCTTTAGGCAACACGCCGAATTGGGCTTTGAAACACTTGGCAAAATAGGACGAGGAACCAAAAGCAACCCTCTCGCATATTTCGGAGATCGACAACTCTTTCCGGCTCTGTAGCAGCTCCGCGGCTTTATTCAGCCGGCATACTCTCAGGTAATCGTTGGGAGGCATGCCCAGTATGCCTTTTATTTTCCGGTAGAAACTGGAACGGCTCATAAACATGATCTCCGCAATGGTCTCGACAGAAAAATCAGGCTCGGCTATATGTTTTTCAATTTCAATGTGGAGCCTTTCCATAAATTCCCTGTCTTTCCCGGACATGGATATGTTTATTGCGTCCGAAGAGGCGGACGTCGCCAGCATTTTCCGGAACGACAGCCTCAATTTCAGGAGATTCTCTATTTGCTTGTGCAGTTGCCTGATTGAAAAAGGTTTTTCGATATACACATCCGCCCCGTATTCAAGCCCTTCTATTTTTGCCTCGCGGGTCACCTTGGCTGTTAAAAGAACAACGGGTATATGGCTGTAATTAATATCGGACTTCACCGTTTTGCACAATTCGAATCCGTCCATTTCGGGCATCATTACATCGCTGACAATGAGATCCACGCTGTTTTCCGACAATATTTCCAAAGCCTCTTTGCCATTGCTCGATTTCAATATGGTGAAAAAAGGCTTCAGCGAATCTTCAACCATGTGGAGCAACGCCGCATTGTCTTCCACCAACAAAATCCTGGAATCGTTGAATAAACCGGCCCCGTCGCTTTCCGTGACGGAGGCGTCCAATAATATATCGGGAATATCGCTGTTACGGGAAATCCGTACATATTCATCCTCATTGTATTGCCTGGGAATAGACAGGATAAACGACGAGCCGCCCCATTCGCTATCGCTCAACGACAAGCCGCCTTTGTGATTTTCGGCAAGTTTTTTTGAAAAGGCCAATCCTATGCCTGTTCCGGTATTTGTATTGCTTTTGGTCTCCGATTGATAAAAGGCGTCGAAGACTTTGGTTTTCTCGCTGTCGGGGATTCCCGGTCCGTCGTCGATTACGCTTATTTCCAAATGCTCTTCAAAAAATTCCAACCGGAGTTCTATCCTCGACTTCGCAAATTTTATGGCATTGCCCAGCAGGTTGAAGACGATTTTGACGATTTTCTCTCTGTCTATCAAGTATACGGCTTCATTTTGCGGCAACAAGACAGTCATATCAATATGCTTCAACTCCACCGAATAAACAAATTGCGCATATATTTCCTGCAACAGGCTGTTGACATTCTCTTCTTTGAGGTCAAGCCGTACATATTGATTCTCTATCTTCTGAAAATCAAGAAGCTGGTTAACGACGTCGAGCAGATAATTCACATTCTTGTTGATGATCCTCAGGTATTTTGGAGTTTTGGCGTCTTCATACTGCTTTTCGGTCAGTTTATCCAACGGCAATTTTATCAGGCTCAGAGGCGTTCTGATCTCATGCACCAGATTGATAAAGAAACTGATTTTGGACTGGTAAACCTCCTTTTCTTTCTCTATCCGGTATTCTTCCATCTGCCTGCCCAGTTTTTGGTTCGACTTGCCGATAAAATACTTCAGAATGAAAAACAGGGAAGCGATAACACACAATGCGTAAAAGATGTGTGCGGGCGTGGATCTCCACCACGGGGGCAAGATTTCGACCTCGATATTCGCGCTTTGTTCATTCCATTTATTATCGTTGTTTGCGCCTTTCACCCTGAATGTATATTGTCCCGGAGGCAAATTGGTATATGAAGCGACGTTCGAATTTTCGCTGTCTACCCAATCCCTGTCGAAACCTTCGAGCATATAGATGTACCTGTTCCTGTTGGGAGCTTCGTAGCTGAGTGCGTCAAACTCGATGACGATACTGTTACTGCCGTAAGGCAAGACGATCTTTTTTGCCATATATACAGGCCCTGACAGATTCAACAGTTCTTTGCTTTTGTTTTCATCTGTATTATATAACCTGACGTCGACAATGTAAACCGGAGGAATATAATTGTTTTCTTTAAATTCATCGGGATAAAAGGCGTTGAAGCCATTGATGCCGCCAAAGTATAATTTTCCGTCATCGGCCTTTAGCGAAGCTTTGAAATTGAACTGGTTGCTTTGCAGTCCGTCTTCCTGCGTAAACAGTTTTCGGTTTGTCCTGTCTTTCCGGTTTACCCTCAACAATCCCGCATTGCTCGATATCCAGAAATTCCCGAGGTCGTCTTCCTCTATGGAATAAATGACCTTGTTGGGCAGGATCTGATTCTGCGGGTCAAAATCGACAAAAGATTCGGAGTTTTTATCGAAATAACACAAGCCGCCGCCGTTCGTGCCAAACCAGATCTTTCCTTCCGTATCTCTGAAAAGAGTTATTATGGCGTTGCTTGTGATCGATGCGGAACTGTTTTCTTCATGCGTGTAATGTTTCCACTGTCTATTTTGGGGATTAAACCTGAAAACGCCGGAATTGTATGTCGCTATCCACAAGTATTTTTCGTTATCCTCCAATATATCGGATACCGAAGTCATAGTACCCACAAAGTTTAGCGTTTCAAAATTATCCCTTGTCCGGTTATATTTGCAAAGTCCCCAGGTGGTGCCGACATAAATATCGCCCCTGCTATCCTTGTAGAGCGAGAGCACATCGTTGCTGCAAATTGTTTCGGACGATTCTCCCGCGTGATAATACCCTGTTATTCTTTTCGTTTCGGGATCATATACTTTCAGTCCCCCGGAATATGTTCCCACCCAGAGGTTTTCGCCGTCGAGCAGCAAGGAGCGGACGTCCGGTTTTTGTACTTTCCCGGGTATTGCATGCGGTTCCGGCTTTTGGGTATTGCGGTTCAGAAACATCAGCCCGTCTTGTGAACCGACCCATATATTTCCGCGCCTGTCTTTACAAAAACCGCTGATGACTTTCCCGGTGCTTGACAGGGAAATATAAGTGGGACTGTAATATTCAAACACCTTCGTCTGTTGAGGCAGGTAATTCACGCCGCCCAGATAAGTGGTGATCCAGAAGCCGCCTTCCACGTCCTTTAATATGCTGTGAATAGACTGGTCGCTCAGGCTTCGCGCGTCTGACGGATTATCGATGCGCGTAAACTTGTCGCGCCGGATATCGAATATGTATAAACCGTTGTCCGACCCGGCGAGAAGTTCCTTTTCCGAATATCGGGAAATGGCCCTTATCGTTCCTATATTCCTGTCATTGCCGAAATACGATATTCGCCCTGTGGCGCTATCCAGCACGCCCAGAGTGTTGGCGCCCACGCTGAACCAGACTTTGTCTCCGATAGCCTGTATGCAGTTGATCTTCAGGTTTCCCGAATCTTTTTTGTCGGGAAGCAGAACAAACGACTCCACATACCGGCCGTCCCTGTCATAGCATATCAATCCTTCCTGCAACGAGGAAGAATAGACACGGGAAGTACTGTCTTCGCCTATATCCCATACAAAGGATGTATATTTGCTATTCTGTTCCAAAACATCCGTTTCGGGATCATAAATGAAAAGCCCCTGTCCCAAAGTGGCTATCCAGACAAGCCCCTTGCCCGTTTTTATGATCTTTTTGACTTCGCCGCTGATAAAGACTCCATACTGCGTTTTTTTGTCGAAGCGCCTGAATTTGTCACTTTTACGGTCATAAATAAAAATACCGCTGCTTGTGCCGATCCATATATTCCCGTTTTTATCTTCAAATAATGCCTGTACCGAATTATTCCTTAAAGAAAAGCTGTCCTGGATATCGTTCCTGTACACTTTGAATTTTCTGCCGTCGAAACGGTTAAGCCCGTCGCTCGTGCCAAACCACATAAAGCCGTAGCTGTCTTGCAGCGTACACCAGACGGAGTTGTGCGACAAGCCGTCCTCTACCTGATACTTTCTGAAAAAAAACTGCTGTGCAGGTAATGTACCGGACAGGAAGCACATCAACAGGCAAAATATCCAACGTTTTTTCATGTGTACATAATTTGTTTTTTAAAGGTCGCATGGAACCCGCAACATGTTCATGCTCTTTGAGCAACTTTTGCATGCCCGTTCCACGACGTTTCCAACAGCATAAAATACATTACTTCGTACCCGAAGGTTTTTTTATATTCTCTATTTCGGACAAGGCTTCTCCCAGCGCCGGAAATCCGTCATCCGCCCATTCCATCTTCTGTAGTCTTGGCGACCGCGTATCCATATCTCCGGAAGGCAATGAGCCGTAAGGCTCCTTGTCTACGGAACGGGCCTGATAAAGAAAGTATATTTCTTTCATGTCGGGAGACGGTACAAAACAGGGACTGCCCGTGGCGAATACCTGATTTTCGGGATTCTGGGTAAAAACGGGTTTGTCGACTTTTGTCCACGACGACGGATCCAGCAAATCGCTTTTCGCGTCGGCATACAACATTCCCACCGCGTAATAAGGAGTCCATGTGCCGCTGGCCGAATAATAGACAAGGACTTTATCTTTATTCCTTGTGTGGAAACAGTGCGGGTCTTCATTCACATAAATAGGATATCCCGTTTTGCTTCCGTCCGGATTTATCCACTGGCGCTCCCATTCATATTCCGGTTTCGAAATAAGGACTCTCCCTGAAGCCAATGTCCACGGATTTGCCATCCCGGCGATATAGATACATTGGGTTTCGGCTTCTATCCTTCGTTTTTGCCACCCCGACCAAATCATATACAGTTTGTTATTATGGTTGAATACGCTGGGAAGAATGGCCCAGTTGTCGCCTTTATCGGTTCTGATACGCCCTTTCATCGTAAATTCACCCTCAAAGGGATCCTCCGATGCGTTTTCTATGACATAGATCTGGTGATTGTCCGTATTGCCGTCATCTGCGGAGAAATAGATATACCATTTATTGTCTATGCGATGTATTTCCGGCCCCCAGATATGGAATGCGGCGCCTTTATCCTTTGGTTTCCACACCTCTTTATTCGGAGCGTTCTTCAGACTTGTTATGTCGCTGGTCCGCCACAGTACGATTCTGTCGTCCGAGTCTTGCAGGTAATAATACTTGCCGTCATGATATGCAGCCCAAGGGCGTGCGCCTGTAGGCAGTAGCGGATTGGTGTAAGTGTCGGCGAAAACATTCGCATTCAGTTCAGGACGCGACTCTTTCTTTTTACAGGAAGAGGCGAAAACTGTAAATATTATGATAACAACTGTGAATTTTATGCTTGTAGTCATGGCGATGATTTTCATTACACAAACAAACTTCAAGGATCCGTTCAAATAACAGAGCCGTAAAAACAGGCTTAAAGTTAAGATTTTTTGGTTGATAAACCTTGAAAACCGTTTAAATTTCGCTCTTTCAAATTTTTCGTTTCACCCAACATGGTATGTTAGGTGAAACGATCATGCCCGGGAGTGCATTTGACTACGTCAAATACATCCTTTTGGTTTTACTTCCTTGTCAATGTAAAACAATCGATATCGGGGGCCCAATCATAACTGTTTCCCATACGAACGGTATTATATCCGGGTTTTAATTTGACAGGAACCGTGATTCCGGCGCGGTTATCATCCGTTCCCAAGTCTTCGATCACTTGTTTTTGATCATTGACTGTCAATTCCAATTTACGGCCATTGCCAAATGAATAAAAAATCGTCATATCATAGAACCCGCCATCTTTACTATACACTTCTTTCCATTCCGCATAGTTTTCGGGACTGCCTCCGCAATAGCCGACTTTCATTTTCCCCGAGGATTTTTCGTCCGCCGCGTACAGGATTCCCTTCGGTTTCTTTCCCAAATCGTCGAACAAAGGCAAGTAAGCCCATTCCGCCTCATACAATACGGGTTCGATACGCGTCTGCCCTTCCATACGCAAGATCATTGCGCTATGAGCCGGAATTTCCTGTTCAAAGGAACCGGAAAAACTGCCCGAATCACGATGTTTTACCAAATCCCGTATCCGTACTTCGCCTTCAAATTCCAACGCAGAAAACGGAACGGAGAACGGGACGGGAATATCCGAGGGATTATAAAGCGCCACCGCACGCACTGTTCCCCGCTTTTGTTCAATGTCCTTCACCAATACATATCCTTCGTTTTCATGTTGCGCCACATACGCTTGCAGCCCCAATACATCCTGATTCAGCGCAATAAGTTCCCTGTTCGTCAGTAATTGCAACGAAGATTCGGGCGTCTTTTCCAAATCGCACCCGATCAGTAATGGAGAACTCATAATGCACCATAAACCGAAATGAGCTTCCTCTTCCGCCAAGCCAAGCCCGTTGCCGCCGACTTTGCTGTTATTCTGAAAACCGATGACCATCATGTCCATATCATTGTAACGCCCCTCGCCTGCATAAGCCGACAGGTAAAGGTTCTTGCCTACCACATACTTCAACGAATTCCAATGAGCGTTGATATCTCCGCTTATGCGCCACGAGTCGGCCACATTTTTCGCCCATGCACCCGGGAATGCCCAACGGCAGATGTTCAATGCAACGCCCTTCTTCACTTTGTCGATGCTGTGCCGGATGGACGTATAACGTCGCTCTTCTTCCAGCCCCAGATGCATGCCGCCACAGTAATCTATTTTGATGAAGTCGAAACCCCATTGACCGAAATAAAGCCCGGCGTCTTGGGCTTCGTGTCCGTAGATACCTGCTCCGACTCCGGATTCATCGTGGTCTTCGGCAGCCATAGACCCGCAGGTGTTGTTACCGGCGTCGGTGTAGATTCCGGCTTTCAACCCGAGGCTATGAATGTGATTAACCACAGGCTCCATGCCATTCGGAAAACGTTCCGCGTTGACTTGCATCTTGCCCGACCGGTCGCGCGCGCCGAAAAATCCGTCGTCGATGTTCACATACTTGTAGCCCGCATCTTTCAATCCTTTCAAGACCAATGCATCTGCTTGCCCCTTGATAATGTCTTCGCTGATATTTACCCGGAAAGCGTTCCATGAACTCCATCCCATAAGCGGAGGAGCAGGCGTTTTCACCGGTTTATTATCGTCTGTTTTGCCGGATGCGTTTACCGCCAAAATGCCGACGGCCAGAAATACGGCAAAGAGCGCCGATACTGTTTGTGTTCTCATGCCATTACTTTTTATTCATTCTACTTTTGTAAAAGAAAGATCAGGAATAATACCTGTCAATGTCTTTCCGCCTCTGCTCATGTCCAAGAAAGCGTCCAAAACGGCCATATTTTGTTATAAATAATTGATAGTCAATTTATTAACACAATTGTCTTTTTATATCCCTGTGATTGTCAACCAAACAATTACAAGGGATGAACGGAATGATCTGTCCGGCTGTCAACATGTGTGCAATATTAGCCATAATAGATGATACCTGCAAACGGAAACATGATCACTCCGGGTTCGGGACGGGGATAGTCCCTACCTTGCATATCTGTAGAAAAAAGATGCCGCCGCAAACAAGCAACAGCATCTTTACCAATCCAAATACAATCTTTACAACCTTTTACCACTCGATTGCCTGATCCACGTCAGGTATCTGAGTATTGATCTTGCGTTCTATAGTCAATGAACCGGATACTTTATAATTGATTTCAACATTTGGAACCATGGTGTAATCGGTATATTCATAGTCGATATTGTTGATGGTCACATAGCGGTGCAACAAATATGGGCGCACATCATCCATTATCTCTTTTACCACATAACTGGCGTCTCTGTTTACCGTAAATTTCATATCCGGATTTTCCGAGGTGAATGTCACCCCCCCGTTATCATTGAAAAACGCATAGATTTTGTAGTTGCGGCGATCAATACGTTCTTCATCTATATTCCCGGCATAGAAAAATATGGTATTCTCATCCACCACATAAGACGGTATCTCGCTCTTAACAATCGGAGTCTGACTTTCATCTCCCCACATGTGAACTTTCAATGCAGTGCCGCCGTACACTCCCGAATAGTCATTGAAAGGAAGTACGCGGAGCAAGGCTTTCTTGTAGTGTTTACGGGGATTTGCCACATAATTGTATGACGGATCATCCAAAATTGTCAAGGGAAGCACCCACTTGTCCACTAAATCGATATCCTTCAACGTGAAATCAATCTCCATCAAAGATGTGTTTTCCCCTGCTTTGATCCCGACCGTTTCAGGTATAGTGAAATATTTGCTTTCCAGTTCCTGATAGTAAAAATCCTCGCGGTCCTGGAAGCGTTCATAGTTCAATACCGCCAATGTATCGGGATCTACCGCCACATGAACAGTCATGTTCTTGTCGTTGGTAGTCGACCCGCTGACTATCAGAGGCAGTTGATAGGTCATTTTTTCATTCGCCTTGTAGCGCACATAGATGGGAGTTACTCCTCCGGATCCTATAGGAGCTTTAAACGAGACATAATGCCCATATTGCTCATCTTTCCATTCATCGTTGCACGAACTGCACAATACCAGCACAGCGAGCAAGGATAGCAAACCATATATCTTTTTCATATATTCATTTGTTTTTTTTAATTAATCATTATACGTCCATCCCGGGTTCTGCGTAAGGCGGTTGTTACGTTTCAGCTCGCTATGGCTGATAGGCCAGAACCACATCTTGTCCGCGAACGTAGTCTTGAGCGCCCACACAGCCACCGGTTGATGAAACAGGTCCTTATTGGTTTCATTCATCAAGACATTACAGCCATAAATAGGCAAGGCCTCTTCTACCGGCGCATCCATCCAGCGACGCAGGTCATAATAGCGTTGTCCTTCGCCCATAAGCTCTATCTGGCGTTCGCGTTTCAGTCTTTTACGCATCTCATCCTGACTGTTATACGCATTGTCGGGGTAATCGGGCACGCCTGCACGGATGCGTACCGGGTGGATTCCTCTCTTCATCTGGGTAACATCGCGACTGACAGTATAAGTAGTAGCGCCGTCCCATGAAGGGATATTATAAGAACCCGTCAATTCGTTCAATGCTTCCGCATAAATCAACAAGATGTCCGCATAGCGGATGGCAGGCTCTGTTTTTGCTACTATCTTGCTCATACTTCCACCTTCATACGTATCGCTCGGATGCACGAATTTCTTTACGCCGAAGCCGGTACGCAACCAGTATGCGTTGGAAGAGTTGAACCCGTTGCCTTTATCGTCGTCGCGGTAGTAAAATACCTGTTGGTTACGATTACGTTCCTGAGATTCGTTCAGTAAATTCCAGAAACTGCCGTTGTAAGCCACCGAAGCATAGAAACGTGGTTCGCGGTTGGCATACTGCAAAGATACGCCTTTCATCAACGGTTTATACATGGCAACATCGTCGTCGGTTTCTATATATCCGGTCAGACGATTGCTGCCGTCTCCGCGTCCGATTTCCTTGTCTTTGCCCGGAGCATCCGTACCGTCGTTCATGTAATAGGCGTCAACTTGCTTTTGCGTAATTCCATGAGTATTCCAGCCTGTCGCCGAGCGAGGCAACTGGTGCGCCACCATATCGGCGACAGTTTCTCCGCCGTTGTTGCCGCGCGTGAATATCAACTCCGGATTTCCCGATGCAAGCAATACTCCGTTAAACACCTGACGGTACGATTCGAACGGATCAATATTCGCCCAGCCTTCCGGCCAGTCCTTTTCCGAAAAATTACCGTCCTTTGGAGGGACAATGGTAGCAGGCTCGGACTCGTTGCCTGTGGTTCGGAGATAAACCCAATATAATTCATATACATTAAGCTCTATTACATCTCTGGCGGCGGCGGCGGCCTTGGCCCATTTTTCTTCCTTGTAATCGGCGGATAACAGCGGTCTTCCGGTATCGTCTACCAGCAGCTTGGCAAAAGCAGCCGTATTGCCGTTAGCCAACGGGCTGGCGGCATATAGCAGCGCTTTGGCGCGGGTGGCTAAAGCCGCGCCGCAAGTAGGTCGCGCCGAAGCCTCTTGTCCTCGCTTCATGCCCAGTTTTCTCATTTCTGTTGCCGCGAGCGCCATTTCATTGCTGATGTATTCCGCGCACTCTTCGTATGTGCTGCGGGGAGTGGCTATTTCATCGTAGCTATCCGTATAGTCGATACCTTCGTCGGGAAGTAAAGGAATTGGCCCGTATTTGCGCAGTAGCAGCCAATACAGATAAGCTCTCGCAAATCGCGCCTGTCCTCTATAGTCTACTATTTCATCCTGGCTCATCTCCTCATTCATATATATGTTGTGAATGAAGGTGCTTGCATTTCGTATTCCCCGATAGGACCTTGTCCACGAGTCTTGCTTGTCGTTTTCGGTATAAAGTCCCATCTTGAACATATTGTATGAAAGCTCGTTCTTTGACGGGTCATAGTCTTTGTCACGGTCACCATAATACATGTCATCTGCAAAGCAATGCGGCGTATTTCCTTTACTGGCCACATCCGCGTTCATATCCTTGAATTCCTCGAATACATGAGCCAGCCACATCTCGGAATAAGTCTTGCTTTTGAATACCTTGTCTTCAGTCATACGATCTTTAAAGTACTGATCGGATTCCAGATAATCCGAACAGGAGGAGGCTATTCCCGCTCCCAGTACGATCAACAATATAATATATATTTTTTTCATCATAATTTCGTTTCGTTTTATAAGTTAACGCTTAGCCCCAATGTGACCGATTTGGCCAAAGGGTAGTCTTCTCCCCGAGGAGTAGCCATTTCCGGATCCCACAGTTTGAAGCTCGACCATGTCAACAGGTTTGTACCGACTGCGAATACCCGGATATTGTTGCAATGCAGCTTGTTGACCACCTGTTTGGGAAGGGTGTATCCAACGTCTATTGTTTTCAGACGGAGATACTGCCCGTTTTTCAGCCAGAAAGTGGATTCCCTGTAGTTGTTGGCGTTTCCTCCAAAACTCAAGCGCGGATAAGAGGCATTCGGGTTTTCGGTTGCGGGATCGCCCGAAATATCGGCTGAGATCCAACGGTTCGGGCCCATCACATCTTTCAATACCTGCCCCCATTCTCCTTCACTAAATGCATACACTGTCTTTCCATAGGTAAAGAAAGTAGATTTACCCGCGCCTTGAAAATGCACGTTTATATCCACCCCTTTCCAGTTGGCAGACGCGCCAAGCCCGTAAATCAGGTTCGGCCTCCGGGTTGCGCCAATAGCCACCCTGTCGCCGTCGTTTATCACGCCATCGCCGTTGACGTCCTTGTATTTGATGTCTCCCGGCTGGTAAACGCCGAATTCTTGCTTGGGACTGTTGCGAATGTCGTCATAATCCTCAAACAATCCCAAGGATATCAAACCGACGGCCTGATCTATACGATAGCCTTCCTGATTTTGATAGCCATACACATTGTTTTCCTCGTCCTTTTCCAAAACTTTATTTTTGCTGTAAGTCATATTACCCCGAACGGTCAGATTCACATCCTGTAACTTTTGCTTGTATTCGAAGCGGCCGTCGAAACCTTTTGAGCTTGAAGCTCCCACATTGGCTCTCGGAGTACTTTCCAAACCGGCCATTTGCGGCAAGAAATTCCGTTCCATATAAATTCCTTCGCGTTTTTCGTCAAAATAGTCCACATTGGCGTTGAATTTATCCCCGAAAATAGACAAGTCAAGGCCAAGGTCTTGTTTGGTAGCAACCTCCCAGGTAACATAAGGCGAAGCCACCTGAGAATAACGCATACCCCCGTAAGATCTATCAAGTCCATAATCGGCCCACTGGTAACCGCTTCCTCCTTCATTGATATCGGACAGATACGGGAACCTGGTATTCGTATTGTCATTACCTACTTTACCACGGGAATAACGTATCTTGAACATGTCCAGCCATTCCAGATTATCTTTGATAAACTTTTCTTCCGCCACATTCCATGCACCGGAATAGGCAGGGAAAAATCCATACTGATGCCCTGTGGCAAAGTTTTCCGAACCGGTATATCCGAAGTTGAAGTCAATAAAATAGCGAAGATTCCAATTGTAAGTCGCACGCCCCGCCAAACTCTGATTCCGTTTGGATATCCCGTTTTTAATATCTGCACCTATATCTACGGCATTTATAAAGGCATCCTGCGTATACTTGAGCGCCCCGCCAATATGGTGAGCGCCGATGGCGCGGTCGTAATTGAACATCATATCAACAAATTCGCGCCGGTCACCGGTTGAATTGCTTTCCTGATACATTTCATGAGGCTCGGAAACACGGCTAAAGATTATTTCACCGGTTTCTATATCACGGGCGCGTTCAGCCTTCCATTGTTCAGGCCATTTAAGGCGCCGTATATTGCTATAATTGTTGGTATCGAAACCGAAATGCCCGGTAAAGCGAAGCCCTCTTGTGATAAAATCAAAGTTTTGTTCCAATGAAACATTGGTTTGAATTTTATTTTCCCAGTTCTCGTTAAAACCGGTTTGCGTAGCTACTACCCACGGATTTGTCTGATTCCCTGCGCCAATAGCAGGCACATGACCGTTGGAGTACATAATAGGCATCCGTATAGGAGAGTATCCAAAGAGTACGCCCCAGAAATCATTGTCTCCCAACCCCGGACTGTTACGTTTGGCCAACGAGCCTGAAACGCCGACTTTCAACAAAGTGGTTTTCGTAATATCGATGTCGGTATTCATACGGTAGTTCCATCGCTTATAGTTGGCGTTGGTATTGTAATCTTTCTTCAGTGTTTCATCGGTCTTGTACATACCTTCTTCTTCCACATAGCTGGCGGACACGAAATAGCGGGCTGTGGTTCCCCCACCGCTCATATTCAGATTGGCGCGATAAGTCATGGCGCCGTCTTTCAACAAAGTGTCTTGCCAGTCAACATTCGGATACAAATCAGGGTCAAGTCCCAAACGCAGGATTTCCAGTTCTTCGGGTTGATAGATAGGCGCATAATTACGGGTGATGCGCGACTCGTTCAACAGGCTGGCATAGGTAAAACCGTCCGCAAACTCCGGCGTAATGGTACGCGTATTGTAGGTGGTTTCCAGTTTGACGTCGATGTTTATTTTACCTGCCTTGCCGCGCTTGGTGGTGATCAGGATAACGCCATTGGCTCCTTTGGAACCGTAAATAGCCGTAACGGACGCGTCTTTCAGCACGGAGAACGACGCTATATCCTCGATATTGATATCGTTCAGGTCGCGTTCAAAACCGTCTACAAGCACATAAGCTCCGGTTCCGCCCCCAAATGTGGATATCCCCCTGATCCAGAATTCGGAAATATTTTTTCCGGGTTGCCCCGACACCGCCATCGCCATAACGCCTGCTACATTACCAGCCAACGCATTCGTGATACTGGACGACGGGTTCGACTTCAGATCTTCCATATTAACGGTAGTGATAGCTCCGGTCAGGGTCTGTTTCGTTTGCACGCCGGTACCGGTCACCACAACCTCTTTCAACAGGCTGGATTCGGCTTCTTTCATCACCACGTTTATCACGCGCTGGTCTTTTACCAACACTTCCTGTCTCTGAAAACCGATGTATGTAAAAACCAGCCGGTTGTATTCCTGTACTTTTATTTTATACTTTCCGTCGACGTCGGTAATGGTTCCCAGTCCCGGAGCATCCGCCACCGAGATGTTCACGCCTATCAACGGTTCATTGTTGGTATCGAGTACGACGCCCGTTACCTCAACAGTCTCCTGAGCCAGAATACTCATGGAAAAACTGACAAGCGACATGCACATTATTAAAAATTTCTTCATAATATCCGTGTTTTTTTCATTAATTACTCTTCATCCACTTCTTCCAAAGCTATTTTACGAATACGCCAGTTGGATCTGTCTCCTATGTAAAAAGCGCCTTCTTCTTCATCGTATGCAATCCCCGTAGGTTTATCAAAGCGGGCTTCCTCGCGTAAATCTCCATCCACATAACCCCATGGATCGGGATTGATACTCGAACTGCCGCGACCGGCAAATGTTGTCACCACCCCGTCCGGCGTTAATTTACGAATGTCATGGTTCTCCTGTTCTGCAAAATAAAAATCATATTCATCCGGTTTACCTGCATATTCCGGGTTTTTTACGAATACTCCCTGATAAGGGTTTCTCAGACGCACAGCAGAGCCTACTCCATCTACCCAACCGGCTTCTCTAAGCTGGCCGCATACCAGATAGGGCTGATTGAATCTTTCCTTTTCCCAATTGTAATCGACACGCAGGATGTAATGCTGGTTGATGACCACGATATAGGCATAGCTCCCTGTGGGGTGTATGAAAATTTTATATTCCCAACTGGGATCATGGACGACAAACAACTGCTCATATGCTTTAGTTCCTAATCCCTCGCTGAAATATTTATTCAGGTCGAAACGAAAGAATTGCCCCTTTTCGTAGCTGTTGAAATACATTTCGCCATTTACCGGATGGACGGACGCCCCGTTACATTGCTTGTATTGCGTTAAAACTGTCCGTGACTTGAAACCGCTTTCTCGCGACAGCGTGTAAGTAGCCCGGTCATTTTCACCGCCCCGGTCTTCCGCAATAATCATGTATTGGCCGTCAAGGGTGAAATCGACGCTGCGGGGACGGTCAAAATCCGACATGCGTTTGGTTACCGTACTGTCCTCGAAGTTAAAAAGGTAAAGGCCATTGTTTTCGTCAAAGGTTACCCAAAGGTGTTTGGGATTTAAGGGATCGAATTTCATGTGAGACGACCTGTCGAATCCGCTGGCCATTTTATTTTGGTCGGCGTCTTTGAATTTCCCGTCTTTCCATCCCTGGTCGTTTCTCTCGTTTCTGTATCCGGCCACTGTAGACACCACCATCTTGCGCTGATAGACAAACAGCCGGTCGGATTTAGCTATAACAGGGCTTTCTTCGTCCCCGACATGTACTTCGATATCTCCTTTAAAGGCCTTTCGAGGCACAAGGCAGTAAAGGCTTTCGCCTTCCGCTCCGATTACGTTGGCTTCTTTCCCTCCTATAAATACGCGTACAATATCGGGATCATTCCCAAAGTTTTTTCCATAAATGACCAGTCGCTGTCCCATACCGCCTTCTTCAGGCGTGAAGTCGGAGATCAGCACAGGCTGAGACGGATCGAAAGGCGCGGCTTCCGAAGTATCGGAATCATCATTTTTGCAACTTGCAAAACAAAGAGCGGCTAACGCCAACAGCATCCAACGGATGCGCCAACGCTCACTTTTCATTATACTTTTTATTTTCATAATTAAGGATTTAATTAAGATTAAAAACCAGGTTTTTCGATAATAAATAAATTTTTCATTCTTTAAGAATGTGGTTCTGATTAATCGATAAGGGGCGGTAAACACGCCTTACTGCTTTTCGGGTCGTTGTTTTTTGGTCATATTTTTCTTTTTAGGGTTAGAGGTAAATAAATCGGTTTTAGTTATTATGGTATATTTTATGTTTGACCGGGCGCTAAACTTGTATTTATAATTAAAAAAAACAGAAGCCCGTACACCATTTATACATGGCGTATGAGCTTCTGTTTCCGATTTTTTTGTATCTTTCCGGTTTCTCTAAAACAGGCGTGCGTCTCTCTCTCTCTCTCTCTCTCTCTCTCTCTCTCTCTCTTAATAAAATAACGCTAACCGCCAAATATAACGAGTTAAATAACTCCTTTATATTATAAAAAGATTGCGCTTGCAGGATGTTTAAATTTGTTATGCCGTAATTCATGTGTATATGATCTCTTTTTTTAAGTTCCACATGGAACTCGCAACATATTGGCTGCGCCGAACCTTGTTTCATGCTCTTTGGCGCAAGCTTTGCATGCTCGTTTCATGGTATGATCCAATGCTTCAACAATTAGTTTATGCGTGCTCAATTAACTCTGTAAAAGTAAATCAAAACAGGAAGGAAGGATGAAAATATCCGGTCAAAAAACAACAATATCTGTTCAAATACGCTTTTTGAATAATTGTTGTTAATAAAAAAGGGTATATTTTAGCTCTGTGTTTTAAATTCAAGCAAAAAAAAGCGCCCTGCACAAAACCCAAATCTCGTAGAGGCATAGCCGTCAGGCCAAGGCTGAAAGCCTTCCATATCCCAGCCCAACATGTTCTCAATTCTTAATTCCTAATTCCCATTCTCCATTCTTAATTCCCATTCTTAATTCTCCATTCTTAATTCTTAATTCCCATTCTTAATTCCTAATTCTTAATTCCTAATTCTTAATTCCTAATTCTTAATTCTTAATTCTTAATTCTTAATTAATTTCTCCATTCTTAATTCTTAATTAATTTCCTCATTCTTACCAGGTTTATCCGGGACAATTTGCGTCGAATCGGCAGGCAGGGCAGGAAAAGTTTGTTGCTGTGTTTGACCTTGTTCCTGCTGCGTCCCGTTTCTCCCGAACCTTCCCGGTTTGAATGACTGGAACAGGCGTTTCAGTGTAGCGGCTTCTTTGCTGTATACGATGCCGGCTCCCTGAGTTGTGGGGGCCTGCCGGTAATATTTGTCGTTAGTGTGGCTGTATGCTCTAAGCGTCCACATTGTATTTAGCCGGTATTCCAAATCGAAATTCCCGATAAACGCGTTGTCTACACTCGATTGACTCGCACGGTATCCCAAGTCCGTTTTCAAAACAAGCTTTTCGTCCTGGAATTTGCGGGATACATTTACCCGCATATCCACGTCTGAAAGCGTGCCGTCGTTCGATTCCACATTGGCGCCTATCTGCCATTTATCACCCAGCATGTTGCCTACCAGAGACGAGAGTACTCCCGACATGGCGGTTCCCGCCAGGCTTGTCCACAGTCCGTCCCCGAAATTGACGCCGCTGCTTCCCGTACTCGGATAGAATGTTCCCATGGCAATAAGAGACGCGAATTGCTTTATTTTTTGTTCGTCGGTACTGATATAGGTATTTACTTTCTGCTGTACATCTTCATTCGAATCGGGCAAACTGATATTGTAAGTCAAGTTCATATCGTTCATGTTTCCCGCGATACCCAGCACGCAGTCAACAAGCGCTTTGGAAGATGCGTTATCCATCGCAAAACCCGGGTCCAATGTTTCCAGAGACGCCCTTACCCTCCTGTAGGCTGTGATATCGAATCCTGTTTTCGCCGGGTCTCCGATAAAATGCAGCTTGCTGCCATTCCGTATATTGAAATCCAGCTTCTTTATGTTTTGCAGGTTTAATTTTACAGCGCCTTCCGTCAAGGTATAATCGCCGTATGCCGACATGTTCTCATTCAGCATATTGTAATTGAAAGTAACTGTTCCATTCCCTTTGGCTTG
This sequence comes from Prevotella sp., assembly GCA_031273295.1. Lineage (GTDB taxonomy): Bacteria > Bacteroidota > Bacteroidia > Bacteroidales > Dysgonomonadaceae > Dysgonomonas. Next base: position 7,755 of record JAISSD010000034.1, on the reverse strand, counting down.
CATCTCGTCGCCGACCGACTTGTCCATAATTATGCCTATTGCCAGATCAGGCGTCACATCGAGTTTTACAGTCAGCATTACAGGCAGTGACTGCCCATTGGTTTCCGGCGTCGCATCCGCAAGTGAATTTTTCAGTTTCTCCTCCGGCGTTTTTATATATACTACGCTTTTATAATCGGCGGCTTCCGCATGTTGAGGCAACAGGATGTTCAGCCTGGAATTTTTATCATTCCTCATTTGTAAATTCATGTTGACGCCATTGTTGTCTCCATTGATTTTCACATTACCTGAGGCATATACCCGCCCGTAAAACAAGCTGTCTGTCCGATGTCCGGTATTCAGTACCATGAGTTTGTCCATTCGCATATCAAGCGAATATTTCAGATTGTCAAAATTCCTGTGCGTAACTGTCGCGCTTACATTGGCCGTATTCCCTTGATCATCTTTCAGCGTGAGGTTATCAAATCCTATTTTATCGGGACTTATCCTGATGGTATCGGATATGGTGTAGGTTACATTTGTGTAATCCACGCCTATCCGGGCGTCGTTAAATCCGAGGAATCCTCTTATCAACGGCGCTTTGACGCCGCCTTCGATCATCAGGTTGGAACTGACGCTTCCATCCACTTTGTTCAGCATATCGGAAACGAAGGGCTGCATCCAGCCCAGCGGCATTTTCTCCATGCGCAACTGCAAGTCGAGCGAGTCCCGGCTGGTATATACCGTTCCGTCTACCTCGGCAAAAGTGCGGCCTGCTTTTACTAATGCGGCCTGCATTGCCACTCCACCATACTCGTCGCTCCACCTGCTATCCAGACTCATCGTTCCCAATGTATCGCTGAAAACAACGATATCGGCAATCCGAAATCCTTTCGTATACAATCCGGGCCTGTCGAGTATATTTGTGAATAATATATTTCCATGCATACGCCCGCGAATGTTTTTCACATCCAGCGCTTCCAATAGATCTCCAATCTCTGCGTCGCTGAAACAAGCTCTCAATGTGTCCGTGTCCTGCATGGAAATGACGCCGGCGATTTCAAAATATTTTTTCCTGTTCACGCCAAGTCCCGCATTGTGTATTTCGGTGCGTGTTCCCGCATTTATAATTTCAGCGGGAAGAAGGTTCAACGCAAGTTTATTGATCATTATATCCGAGGGGACGACTTTGAACGATGATACCAGTTCCTTGCGTTCATTCCTGTTGAATTGCGCCCTGGCCTCGATATTCCCGTTGATATCGATATCGGCGCCGTTGCCTTTTATTTTCAGCAAAGAGTGCATGGAATTGTCTTCTCCATCCACATCGAGAGACAGTTTGTAATCCCCTTTTTCCATCGACACAGCGCCCGAAGCGGTAATGCCGAATGCAGAGCCGTAGCCGGCAACATCCACTTTTGTATTCTTTATATCCCGGCCTTGATAGCGTAGATGCGGGATATTCCCTTTTATGCTTACGATTTTGTCAATTGTGTTGACTTGTCCGTCTATGTTTACGGGCATGACGATATCTACAGGCAAGGCAAATATCCGTCCCGGTTCTTTGGCGTTTTTCAGGGTGAAATTGAAGGTGAAATTGTTCCGGTCTTTCCCGGTGCGTTTTATCGTTGGGAAAACCGCCGGCAAATAGCCGTTCATCAGATTCGAAAGTTCGTCGGGCAAAGACAAAAATGAATACTGCCCTGCGATATTTGCCGTCAGCAGGGAGGAAGTCAATGTTATATATTTACTGTTATCGTTCTTTTTACCGGATTCCAATGTAAATTTACCGGGTGTGAATGAAAAATTATCATCATGGAAATCAAGGCTGTCCAGGCTGATCTTCCCTGCGATGTCATTGACGTCCAAGCCCTTGATATGACTATTAAAAGCCAGCGTTAAACGCGGATTTACCCAGTCTGTATTTTTGTAGAAACGATCCACGTGCACCGAGTCCAGCCTGATCCGCACATTTATATCCGGCGCTTTGGCCTGCGACATGCCGGCGTCTACCAGTATTTTACCTGTCTCCCAGTCGGCCCGCGCCGTCAATCCCATTTTCAGGGCATTGTAGAAAGCGTCGAAAAGAATATTTGTCATTGTTTCCTTTTCGTATTGCAACGCGTCTATGCTTCCACGTATCCGGGCAGTTAAAGGTTTTTTTTCACTTTGTCCGGCTTTCAAGTCTACACGGGCGGTTAATGCCCCCAGGCCTGTGGCGTTTCCCGACAATTTGCCCAGGTTAAAGTTTTGAGTCTCCAGTCCGGCAGCTACATTGAAATTGGTAAATGTCGTATCCGCCGCACCTGTAGCCAGCAGCGATACAAGCCCGTACCTGCACCATGTTTCGGCGCTCAGCCTGAATTTATTCAATTGCCCTGCCAGTTTCCCCTTCAGGTAAATATCTCCCATGTCTTTGAGAATAGCGGGGACAACAAAAGCGGAATCGACCGCTCCGGCAAAATCCGCAATCGCAGCCGCCGAAATTTTCAGTTTGTTAACAGACAGGGTTATTTCCGAGGCGCCGTATCTTTCATAGCTGCCCAGTCTGGCCGCGCCTTCAAAAATAAAATCATTTCCATAAGCGAGACTGATATTCTCTATATTCACAGCAGGCAATGTACCTGTTATATCGGTTTTCAACGAGATCTTCTTTCCCGGCAATTTCAATTCGGGAAAGAAAACCGCCAAATCGCCAGCTGACAGTACCGTGTCGTCCACGCTTATTTCGAATGCGCTATTCGATAGATCATATCCGGCTTTGGGAATTACCAGATGCGACTCAGGCAAGGCAAGGGAGAACCCCTCCACCCAAAGTTGCGATTTTTCGGAAAACAGGCGGCCTTTCATATTTTTTATTTCCACCCCTGATCTTTCTTTCACGGAAAGGCTGTTTAAGGCTATATCGAGCTTGCCGGCGTCTATCGAGTTCAGACTCGCATTTGCATCGAAGTCATACAAGGATATATGCGATGCATTGAACATGCGAGGGGTCAGGGGTGCGGACGCCACGTCATAATTCAATCGTCCACGTTTCAGATCGACGTCCTCGATAATTATCGCCAACGGGCTTTTCGCCGTAGTCGCCTTTGTGGTATCGCCGCCCGACAAGGCGTCCATTACAAACCGGAAATTAAAATCGCTGATACTGTCTTTCCGGTTGATATTTATAACAAAGCCGTCAAGCCGGATTCCCGTTATCTCCAATGTTCTGTCCCCGATCAGTCTCCACGGATCAAGTAAAACATTCAGCGAACCGGCATAGAGTAGCGTATCCTTAGCCTGATCTTCCACATAGATCCCGTTCAGCCTTACATTATTGAACAGGCTCAACCGGACCTCATCTATCGAAACCTCCGTTTTCATCGCCGATTTCAATTCATTCACCGCAAAATCCGTTACTTTCCGCTGAACACAAGGAATGGAGAGAAGCGTGTATAAAAGCGCATTAAACCCCGCAAATGCAAGGATCATATACAGTACTGTCTTGAAAATCTTTTTTATCGGGCTTTTTTTCTTTGGAACTTTCCCCGGCGTGTTTTTTATGTCTTCTGTTTCCTCCATGCGGAGCAATTATTTCAGTTTTTTAAACCATTCTTCTTCATTGAATCCTTTCAGCACAAAATCATCTCCTATAACCAACGGACGTTTTACCAGCATTCCGTTAGACGCCAGAATATCTATAAGTTCGCTTTCAGACGCGGATTTGACTGTGTCTTTCAGGTTTTCCTCTCTATAAATTCTGCCTGAGGTATTGAAAAATGCAGCGACGGGCAATCCGCTTTTCTTTATCCATGCGGCCAATTCTTTTTTTGTGGGATTATCCGTAGTTATATCGCGGCTTTCTACCGATACATCGTTTTGTTTAAGCCATTTGGCGGCTTTCCGGCAAGTTCCGCATTCTGGATATTGCAAAAATAATTTTGTGCTCATGTATTTTAACTGTCTTACATTTTAACCTCTTGCAAAAATAAAGAATTACTGATGATTAACGCAGTTTATGCATTTAAAGTTTTTGATTTTTAATCGTACCGCATGATATTTTGTGTATTTTTGTTTTTGGAAAGCGTCTGAATTTTGCCCGTTCAAATTTTCGGAACCGGTTTCAGACCGGTTTTTTCTTTTGTGAAATGATAATAACGGGCTATCGAAGCCGGGCAAAGGAGAAAAGCGGACGGAAACAGGCTGAAAATGAATGAAAAACCGGAAACCGGTTACAGGCGTCATTCGCATAAGAATATATTCGCGGAAAATTTAAACAGTTTCCCAAATCTAAAATTAGCAGCATGATACAATCAATGACAGGTTTTGGAAAAGCCACAACCGAACTTGACAAGAGAAAAGTCACCGTGGAAATAAAATCCCTCAACAGCAAGCAACTGGATCTGTCGGTGCGTATACCAACCCTGTACAAAGAGCGCGAAATGGAAGTGCGCAATATGCTTTCCCGCGAGCTGGAACGGGGAAAAGTAGACTTTCTTATATATGTGGAAAATATAGGCAACGAAACCGCCAGCCAAATAAATAACCACTTGCTGGAAGGATATTACATTCAGATCAAAGACTTTGCCCGTAAACTGGGTATAGATATTCCGCCCGATTGGTTCCAGGCCTTGCTCCGCCTGCCGGACGTACTTAAACATGAGTCGCAGGAAGCGGATGAAGCCGAATGGGACGCCGTATCCAAAACAATTGACGAAGCAAAAGAACAGCTACTGGCTTTTCGTAAACAGGAAGGAGCCATGCTGCAAAAATTGTTTGGAGAGAAAATAGCGAATATATCCTCGCTTTTGTCCGAGATAGAACCTTATGAAACAGAACGGGTAGAAAAAATAAAGATCCGTATTTCGGAAGCGTTGCAAAAAATTGAAGATTTTGATTATGACAAAAACCGCTTCGAACAGGAGATGATCTATTACATCGAAAAATTAGATATAAACGAAGAAAAAGCGCGCCTGACGAATCATCTCGGCTATTTTTTGAAAACGATGGAATCGGCCTCGGGACAGGGCAAGAAGTTAGGTTTTATTTCGCAGGAAATAGGTCGCGAGATAAACACTATGGGATCGAAATCAAACCATGCCGAAATGCAACAGATAGTTGTCCGCATGAAAGATGAATTGGAACAGATCAAAGAACAAGTATTGAACGTATTGTAACAGTATATGGATAGAATGGGGAAATTAATTATATTTTCAGCTCCGTCCGGGGCTGGCAAGTCCACAATTGTCAACTACCTGCTTTCCCGAAATCTGAACTTGCAATTTTCGATTTCGGCCACCAGCCGCCCGCCAAGAGGAGTGGAAAAGCATGGCGCAGAGTACTATTTTCTTAGTCCGGAAGAATTCAGGCAAAAAATAGCCAACGGGGAATTTCTCGAATACGAAGAGGTATATACAGACAAATTTTACGGCACGCTGAAAACGGAAGTGGAGCGCATATTGAACAGTAGCGGCAATGTTATCTTCGACGTGGATGTTGTCGGCGGTTGCAACATCAAGAAATATTATGGAGACAAAGCGCTGTCGATCTTTATAGAACCGCCTTCTGTCGGAGAACTGCGTTGCCGTCTCGAAAAAAGAGGAACCGACTCGCCTGAAGTTATCGAGGCCCGTATAGCGAAAGCGGAACATGAAATGGCATTTGCCCCACGATTTGATGTAGTCATACACAACGATGATCTGGAAGAGGCAAAAGCAAAGGCATTAAAAGCAGTAACGGATTTTCTGGAAAAATGAATATAGGCGTTTTCTCGGGGTCGTTCAATCCCATACATACAGGGCATCTGATCCTCGCAAGCTATATCGTGGAGTTTACGGAGATAGACGAAGTCTGGTTTCTGGTAAGCCCGCGCAGTCCGATGAAACCGGAAAAAGAACTTTTGGACGAACATATACGCATGGAAATGACAAAACTTGCTTTGGCCGGATACGCAAGGCTGAAAGCCGATAATTTTGAATTTACCCTGCCCAAGCCTTCCTATACCGTAAATACGTTGGAAGCCCTGCAAAACAAGTATCCGGAACATGACTTCACACTGATCATCGGAGGCGATAACTGGAACATGTTTGAAAGCTGGTGGGAATATAACAGGATCCTGGAAAATTTCAAGATCAAGGTATACCCGCGATTGGGCTATCACATCGCCATACCGGCAAAACTGAAGGATAAAGTTGAAGCGCTGGATTCTCCCGTTATCGAAATTTCATCGACATTTATCAGGAAAAATATCGCGGAAGGTAAAGATGTAAGGGCTTTCTTGCCCGACGGCGTGTATGGCTACATTTTAGAGAAAGGATTGTATAAGGCAAGGTAAAACGGGAACAAGATATCCTTTCCCTGACTCGCTGAAATTTTAATTCCGTGCAATAAAAAACGTTGATTATTCAAATTCTGTTTTATTGACAATTTTCCTGAATATCTTACCCGCGAAATCGAGCAAACCCGAAAATTGATTTACGATGGACAAAGCAGGCAAATATTTATTTGATATTCAATCGGCTATCGCCCTGATTGAGTCTTTTATAAAGGACATAAATTCGTTTGACGCCTATGACAGCGATTTGAAAACGCAGAGTGCAGTTGAACGGCAATTGGCTATCATTGGTGAAGTTGTGAGTAAATTTTGAATTTAAACAAGCAAGAATTGTATATAAATATGTGTTTCCTGTCATAAAAAATTGAATCAAGACATATTGCACCTGAAATCTATTGAAAAAATGCCCGTTAGAATATAACATACTGATAATAACCTATTTACGATTTTCGATTTCTAATGGACGCCATTGGAAAAATACAAATGTAATACATTGATAATAACCGTATTATGGCGCATTAATTCGTATAAAACAGGCATTTTTCCGATGCATTAATGCCGAATGGACATTTTGGAGTAATTCCGCTAATTGGATATAAAAAGGCGGAAATCTGCAACAGCTTATCCAACCAGATTCAATATATTTGTTGGATAAAATTATATAAATAAAATTCATTGACAAAATTCAAACTTATGAAAAAAGCGATTCTATCAGTAGCATTGATTGCCGCCGGATTGTTATCCGGTTGCAGCAGCGAAGAGAGCGTCTCCAGACCGGAGACAGTTGGACAGACCGGGACTTTGACTTTCAGTTTTCCCGCTCCACGTCAGAGTATTACTTATGCGATTGGCGATGCAACCGAGCCGGAGACTGACGTGCCTGCAACGCCCGGCGAAATAGAAATTAACGACATTACCATCTACATGTTCAAGAATTCGGGCAATCCGGACGAGGAATTGCTGGTGGCAAGGAAAACGGCGTCTGCGACCGAAACCGGCGACCGACAGGTGAAATTCGATGTGGATAAATTCGCCACAGGAGGCAATAATTATGTGTTTTATGCCGTCGCCAACGCCGGCGGCAATTTCACCGACAACTTTGTTGTGAGCCAGACCACTCTCAACGACTTTACAACTGCCGTTACGAGCGATACCGGCGACGAACCGGTTCCCGGAAGCAACATGCTAATGGCCGGCTATGTGACGATAGAGAATCTGGCAATGGATACCCCGCCGTCCCAGACGATTAACCTGCATCACCGCGTAGCCCGTTTCGACGTCGACAACCTCGCTGACGACGTCAATGACGACAACAACAATCTGGATCCGAACGGAGGAGGAGGTAATGCTAGCGAGACATTCTTCGAGATAACAAAAATCCACGTAATCAATACCCTGTCCAGTGGTTACCTTACGGAGGAAGACAACACAAATGTCCGTACGGAACTTGAAGGCAAGGC
>JAISSD010000312.1 GCA_031273295.1 Prevotella sp. | reverse complement strand
AATTGACATATGGAACTTGCATGATTTTTATTATCCCGGACTTTGGCGATTTGACAAAAATCATGCTTCGTTTCATGGAGTATGTGATATGTTTTTTTGCGCATTAATTGTTATTGTTTGGACGCCCTGCGATATAGTGTATATTATTTAACAAAAGTATTTATTCAGACTAAATAAACAGTTACAGATTTCCGCCTTTTTATATTCAATTGTCGGAATTATGATGCAAAATCGAACAGGGAGGATGTTTTTTATACCGTGTACGGCATTATTTTGCGTATGGAAAGTACATAAAATTTCATCATCAAATAATCGACAAGAAAAGAGTTGAAAAACAATGAGATAATGAGGTCTGGCGTTTGGGGTAACTCATTTGCTCTGAGGTTGTTTTGTTGGAAAAAATGAGGTGAAAATGAGGTTAAAACAGTGTTCGCCCGTTTATTAACCCACATTGCAACTACCCACTCATAAACTTCAGTAATTCAGCAGATTTATTTTTATCTTTTGTCGGTTTTGGCACTACGTATTTTTTCTGCATACAGGTTTGACAATTATATGTGCTTGTTGTTTTGAAAAACATGGTACAAAATTCGTAACTTTCCTCAACACGGCCAAATGCCGGATTAGGACTACAAGCGCTTTGGATATATCACTGATATTGGTTTTCAATGTGTTACCGTTTTTTATCAATATTCCCCCTCGCTTTTGCCGCTTTTTATTCCAGTTTTGCACCAGTTTTAACTAAAATTTAATACTTAAGAGCAAAGAGACTGCAATGTGGGTTAAAAATCCTGTATCAGAGGTTGTTTTGTTAATAAAATCAGGTGGAAATGAGGTTTTTACCATTTTGCGGCCTGCGTTCTTCCTGATTTTCAAGGGAATTCTTTGTGTCCTTTGTGTTATACCTTGTGTCCTTTGTGTCCTTTGTGTTATGAATTTAGCCGTTCTTTTTTTCTTGCAGTACGACAGTTTGAATTGAATTGAAAATCGACGTAGTCAAAAGCGCCCGGATACACTTTTCCGGCGGCGAGGAAAGGAGGACAAAAGGCCGGGATTATATCAAGAGATCACATCGAGAGATGTTATTGTCTTTTGGTATTCTTTAAATGAACAGGCAAACTCGTTTGTCGCTTCAAAATTACTAAACTGATATTCTTCATTTACGCCTGTTTTTGTAGCCAGACGAATTTCGCCATATTTGACAACCGGTATTTGATAATTGTTTTTGAAGCGTTTATCCGGACTTCCGTTTTTATTCACTTTGGCCCATGTTCTGTCAACGATTTGCGCATCACTTGGTACTGTTCCCGTTTCAACAAACCGGACGGCTCCATCACGCAAATCCAACTCGTCAAATCCAATTACGGCAAATTGTTGCCTTGACGAATACATGATTATAAAATTCGGATAGATATACAGATCTCCCCCATTTGCATTCTCTATCCAAAGAGGTTCATATTCGGATCTGATATCAACAAGAGTCTTTCTCCCTAAACGGGCATTCTTCCTCGTAATGGCAGTTGATACAGCCGAACGGGTAATTCTTTCATCTTCAGATCGAGTAGCGGTGACGTCCCATATCTTGTGCGAAGCGGATAATTTCATGAAAGACCGGATAACAGTCTCATATTTTTCTTTTATTTCAGGATCAAAATCAATATTTACCTCTACACAACAATCATTGATCTGTCCGGTTAACTGCTCAATCGCATTTCGTTGAGCATCAATGTCTGTCTTGTGATTTTCCGAAACAGTCTTTTTTATAAAACCATATAAAAAGATATAACCGAGCATTAATTTAAATTGAGATTTCTTCAATGACGATCTTATTTGCAATTGATCCTTTACAAGTTCCTTTCGTTGCTCCTGCGCCGCAATGATAGCATCTTTTATCCTTTGCATACCCTGGCTTGTGATTTCCTGAATATCCGCACTAAATATATTATACCGGTCTTCAACCGGTTGACAGGAAATCGGGGAATTATCAATATTATCCGGAGTAAAACTATTCCTGTTACCCGAAATTTTTTGCCTGTTATAGATCCCGGTACCCGGAATTCCCGTATTGATATATGTTCCGCCGGTTCCAAATGTAATACTGGCCCCTCTAACTCCTATTGTGGTACTGACTCCATTTTTACCAAGATTCAAGTGTACTCCCGGAATAATTTTTATCCTCTTTCTATAACTCCACGCCATAACAATCAAAATATTTGTCTAATAGAATACATTCAGTTATTTGCCATAATTCAACCTGTTACCTCAATCCGGCTTCTCCCGTTCGCCAACTTTAGCACTTGCACTTGCGTTGTTATCCGTTCGGTCATCTCGGCAACGTGAGAGATAACGCCAATCTTGCGGCCCTGAGTTTGAAGATTTTCCAAAGCGTCCATTGCAACGCCGAGCGTATCGATATCCAGTGAACCGAAACCTTCGTCTATGAAAAGAGATTCTATTTTCATCCTGTTGGACGAGAGGGAAGAAAGCCCCAAAGCAAGAGATAACGAAATCAGAAAAGACTCGCCGCCCGACAGCGTATGCACGGAACGCACCTCTCCAAGCGTATCGTTATCCACCACTTGCAAGGCCAGTGTATCTGTGATCTTTTCCAGCCGATACCTCTTTGTAAGCTCTTCCAGGCGCTTGTTTGCGTAACCCAGCAAGACGTCCAGCGTATATCCCTGCGCTATTGTTTTGAATTTATTCCCTGTTGCAGAGCCTAACAGGTCATCCAGTTTAGCCCAATTATTATACAATTCTTCTTTTGCATACAGTTCTTTCTCAAAAGCTTTAACTTGCTCCCTGGCGATTTCATGAGTTTTGAGGGAGACGAGTATTCCGGTCAAGCGTTTGCCCCTTTCTTCAAGCTTGATATTCGTTTCTTCAAGCTCCCGATCGAGAGTTTCCCTGTTTTGCCCGTCTTCGGGTTTATCCCCGGATACTTTATGCTTTTCCAATCTGTCGTTTCGCTCCTTTAGCGTTGTTGTCCAGACCAATTCCTGCTCTTTCAATTTAGACAGGCACGCTTTTTCTTCATTGATCCATTCTCTCGATCTCTCCATCAAATCTTTTAATATATCCGGAGATATGGAATACTTGTTGCCGTTTAGCCATCCGGATACTTCCCTGTCGAGTTTTTCCACAAGTTCTTTTTCCGACTTGATATCTCTTTTCAATTGCGATATAATACCGTCTATTTTAGCCTTGTCTGTTTCCAGCTTGTCCTTTTGCAATCGAACAGACTCACAAGACCCGGTATATTTTGCTTTCAGGTTTGCATATAGCTTCTCTACTTCGTCTACAGACTTGCCGCCCAACAATAACGCCCTGGTCTCGATTTGTTCTTTCAGAGCCTGCTTGTTTGATTCCAAACTTTCGTCGCGCCGCTTTACTTCGTTCTTTATACTTTGCAGAGATTTGTTTTCTGATTCCAGTCTGACAACCAATGCGTCCAACTGTTGAGTATTTGCATTCAGCTTGTTGGTATTCTCGCTCCACAATTTAGCCATGCTCCGCAAATGGCCCGGCAATCTTCCGGCTTCAAACTGTTTTTGCCAATCGGGAAGTTCGGATTCAATACAGGCTTTAACTTCACAAACAGACTTCTCATATTGCGCCTGAAAGTTTTTGGCATGCGTTTCAAATTCGGTTATGCCTTTTTTTGTTTTTTCAACAATCTCTTTTATCTCCAGAATAGATTTGGCAATTGCTTTCCTGGCCGACGCCAGTTCCTTTTCGTTTACGTCTTCTTTTTGATCTATTATATTCTGCAACGGATGATGCGTGCTGCCGCAGACCAGGCAGGGCCTACCCTCTTCCAGCCGATTTCTCAGGTTCAGTATTTCTGCCGGCAAGAGTTGCTCCAGTCTTTCAGCCTCTTTTTCCTGCAATGCCAGTTTCCTTTCATTTGTTTCAAGGAGCGCTCTGCCGGAGATTAAACCCTTGTTGGCATTTTCCTTTTGTTCTTTGGCTGTTTGGGCATTATCAAGAAGCGTTACAATCAAATCGACTTTCGGAACTATGTCTTTGTATTTCTTGTTGTCTTCAAACCATCCGGTTAATTTTAGCGATAGCGATTTTGCTTCGTCGTTTTGCCTGGTCAGCAAAGCAAGACCCTGTCCAGCCAGTTCTTCCTGCTTTTTGTAGCGATCAAACTCCTTTTGAATTTCTGCAATTTTTTCTCCGGCCGCTACTATTTTTGTATCCAGATCCTTGGCTTTGTCCATATCCGGTTTAAGAGCCAGGTATTTCTGTTCGTGATCGTCCAATGCGGCCCTGGCTGCGGATAAATTCTTTAAAACCAGGTCTAGCCGAGTATTGGCTGTTTTCAGCTCGTCTTCTTTGGTAACGAGGCGGACTTGCGTTATCTCCAGTTGTTTTTGCCTGTTCTTTAAATCAATATAAGCATCGCGAATTTCTTGCGATACATCTATCATTGACATATATTCGTATCTGGGTCTTGCATCTTCGATCGCAGTCTGAGCCGTCTTTAATGCATTATTCGCCCGGGATATTTCCCCGTTCAGAGTCTCAAACTGTTTTATCCAGGCAATTTTTTTCTCCAGTACAGGCAGCGATTTCCTTAACGGTTCCAACTCTCTGTCCAGAGTAGCCTTATCCAGAGTCAACTGTTCCAGTTCTTCGTCCGTCAGAAGCTTTATATCTTTGATCCGCTGTTTTATCAAGTCCAGATCCTTTTCCGCATCTTTTTTCTTTTCGAATATTTTTGCAGATATTTTCGAATAGATCTCCGTACCCGTCAATTTTTCCAAAAGCTCGGCTTTTTCATTTTGTTTTGCTTTCAAGAAAGTAGAAAAATCGCCTTGCGCGAGTAATACTGCACGGGTAAATTGATCGAATTTCAAGCCAATCAGTTCCGTAATCTTGTTGAGCAACTCGGTCTTTGTTCCTTTTTCTTCTGTTGAACCGGATAAGTTTTCAAGCAGAAATTCCGTATTTCCCAATTTTCCGCCAACTTTTCCATAGGCCCGTCTAACCGACCACCGGGAGCGATATCTATTACCATTCAGAGCAATGAACTCGACTTCCGCATAACCTTCGCTTGTTCCCCGCCTCAGAATATTTCTGGGATCTTGAGGAGATATTTTATCGGTCAACGATTCCAAATCTTCCCTTTTTATTGTTTCGGCTTTATTGAAGCGAGGCGCATCATCAAAAAGAGCGAGACAAAGAGCATCCAATATAGTAGATTTCCCTGCGCCGGTGTTACCGGTAATCGCAAATATACCAACCGATTGAAGTGGCTCTGTGGTAAAATCAATCTCGAATTCGCCCTCCAGCGAGGCTAGATTCTTGCCTCTTATCGCTAATATTTTCATGTGGATATGATTTGTTTTTAAAGGTCATAAGGAACTCGCAACATGTTCATGCTCTTTGAGCAACTTTTGCATGCCCGTTTCATAATTCAACCTCCTTTATTACGTTTTGCAGCAGTTGCTTCATGTTTTCAGGCATATCGCTGCCATATTTGTTTTTGAAAACATCTTCCGCCATTTCAAGCGGATCAATTGTTTTCAATTCTTCGTAAGTAATTGTTTTTGCCGCCCGTTCGCTTTTAGGCGTAAAAGAAGCAAGACGAGCCAGACGAACAGCTTTTCCCCGCAAAGCGTTTTCTATCTGATGGCGCATGGACGGTTCAGGCTCGGTTATCAATATCTTCAACTCAAGAAACGGGGACTTTGAGTTGATCTCTCCGTCGGGCAGATTCGCAATTTCAGCCAGTATTTCAGTTAGAGGCTTCGGCTCTTCGGGTAAACTCAACAGACTTACCGGCGGTTCAAATTCTATTCGTTCCAACCTCTTCAGTTCATTGTTTTCAAGCTCGATCAAATTGACCCCCTGTTTGTAATTCTTCTCTGCAAAAGACATGGGCAACGGACTTCCGGCATAACGCACATTTTCACGGCCCGATACCCGTTGAGCCTTGTGAAGATGACCCAAAGCCGTATAGACCAAATCCTTTTTGTCAAATGCTTCGGGCGATACGGATTCCAATCCTCCGATAATTGTACGTTCCGATCTGTCATTCTCCGATATTTCCGAACCTGTAGCCTGTAAATGCCCCATTACTATGACAGCTTGAGCAGGCTTTTTGATCTTTTCCAGTTCATTATAGAGGGCGTCATACATCAGAGCCACTCCTTTGGAATAGTTTTCCGCATCGGGATAATCGCCCTGACGGAGATAGGGTACAGGCATACACCATGCATAAGTTTCTCCATCTTTTTTTAACGGCGCCAATAAATAATTGAAATCAATCTCTCCCGATGTATTGCGTTTCACAACGCCTCTCACGGTAATATTCATCTTTTCCAGCAAGGGGTTGGGCGCTTCAAGTCTTGCCGCCGAATCGTGATTTCCCGCGATGATCACTATTTGCAGTTCCGGATTTTCAGTTGTTACCTCCCTCAAAAAGTGATAATACGCTCTTTGGGACTCGGCAGACGGATTCGGACTGTCAAATACGTCTCCTGCAACGAGCAACACGTCTACCTGCCGCTCCTTTATTGTCTTTTTCAACCACTCGAAGAACATTGTATGCTCTTCGATACGGTCATAGTCAAAAAAATGTTGCCCTATGTGCCAGTCGGCGGTATGAATGATCATCATGGCGTTTCTACAGTATTGGCGTTATCAATTCCCGTCATTATATTATAGCGTTCCATACGACCCGTTTTAACGAAAATGTTACGGAATACATCCGGATATTTATCAATAACAGAATCAGGCAGTTCAACAATTTCCATACCTGCGCTATCAAAACCGGCTATATTTCCAATTGTTATTTTATTTATCATGACAGGGTCTAAATTATACATCTTCAAAGTTTACGACACAAGTTCTTTTGTTGCTTCTCTTTCGCTTCCCGTAATACTTCTGCAATCCACTACCCGGTTTTATAGGAAACAGTTGCAGTTAACAATCCCGGACCGACAAATGTATTACATGTTTTTGTTCGCGCCCGGTCGTAAAGGTAATACTTTTATATAAATGGTCTTCACCTGTATAGCAAATAAATCCGGAATAAATTTTGCCGCCGCCGCTCCTTTTACAATATCTCTCTTCCAGCAACTTTATTACCGTTCCATTCATCTTTACTTCTTATTTATATGACAATAAACTTTGGTAATCATACTACTTCTAATCTCAAACGTATAAAAACTATGTTATATGTAGCAACATTTTGAACTTTTATTCTGTTATATTTCTCCATTTTAAAAATGTTTTCTAAGTTTGCAGGAAATAATTGGCAATATATATGCGAATAGATAGACTTGATTTATATAGACAATTAGAAGAACAACGAAATTCCAAGTTAATAGTTTATGTTACTGGTACACGTCCAGGACTTGAAACCCAAATAGCAAACGATGTATTGCCTAAAATTTCCGAACACTTGGATAAAATTGGCGATACAAAGAAAATTTCGCTATATCTTTATACAAATGGAGGAAACACTTTGGCTGCTTGGAGCTTAGTCAATCTAATCCGTAGTTTCTGCGATGAATTGGAGATTATTATTCCTGCTAATTGTTTCAGTTCCGGTACTTTGATTTGCTTGGGAGCAAATAATATCGTTATGACGAAACAAGCTATGTTAGGGCCAATCGACCCAAGTATTAATGGACCATTAAATCCAATTATTCCTGGGATAACAGACCCAAATGCTAAAGTTCCCGTAAGCGTAGAACATGTAAACGCTTATATTGATATGGCTAAAAAAGATTTTGGTATCACCGACCAAAGGAATATGACTGATATACTGCTTAATTTGTCCGAGAAGATTCATCCTTTGACTTTAGGGCAAGTTTATAAGTCTAAAATTCAAATTCAAATGTTAGCTCGTAAATTAATGAAATGGCAACATCTTGGTAACTACTCAGGTAGAAAAATAAGGGATGGATTCACACTTTTGCCAGGCAGGACAAAGCCGGATAGACCTCCTGTCCGTTTTTGATGGCAGTGTCAATAACGGAGCGAATCCTGGCAAAGCGGTCAGC
>JAISSD010000272.1 GCA_031273295.1 Prevotella sp. | reverse complement strand
ACCGGATGACATCATAGTCAATACTTACTTTACCAAGGCCGGTGGTAATACTTGGGGTAGTATTCCCGTGGTCAATGGTAATCTGACTGACGATCGGACAGTAAATTCCTTGTCGTCGGATTTCCATATCCCGGAAAATTACACGGGCGATATATGCAAATACCTTTCGGATAACCGGTCGACTAGCGGTTTAGTCAGCGAGTGGCGGATGCCTACCAGCGACAAGTTTGCGGGAAGTGGTAACCAGTTGATGCTCCCTTACGAGTCCGACGGTTCGATCTGGGATCCTCAGGATTGGGACGGCACAGGTACTTTCGACGGGGAGCAAAAAGAAAACGGCGCTTCACAAACCGCAGATGCTTTTATGGTTTATACTCTTCCTACTGGAGAAACCGTATACTTTCCCGCTTCCGGGTTCCGCCACGACAGCAATAGCGAGCTGATCGGCGTTGGCGGCAACGGCTACTACTGGTCATCGTCGGCCAGCACCGGAAACGCGTACTCCCTGTACATCAGCAGCGGCCTCATGCACCCGAACTCCAGCAACGTTCGGACGAGCGGTCGTAGCGTTAGGTGTGTTCGGTTATAGCCAGAGGATAGCAGAGCCCTTAGGCGCGCATTCGCTTTGGTTTTTCGGTTACAGGGAATTTAACTGTGCTACATTTCGTTGATTGCCCGATTGTAATCCGATCATAATCCACGACATAATCCGTGACAATTCAAAAAGTATGCCGATACCCGGCTTTATATCGGCGTATCGGCATATTATCTCATCGAATTATTGATTATTATCCTATCCGGCTACCCGGAGCCACGTCTTTCGACGGTTGTATCAACGAAAGGGCGCCATCGCTATCTTCAACGGACAAGAGCATTCCCTGCGATTCTACGCCTTTCAGTTTGAGAGGTTCAAGATTGGCGATAAAACATACCTGTTTGCCTACCAGGTCTTCCGGCTTGTACCATGCGGCAATACCTGAAATAATCGTACGTTTGTCCATCCCGTCATCTATCAGGAATTGAAGCAGTTTATCCGCTTTGGGTACCTTGATGCACTCCAGTACCTTACCTGTACGGAGATCAAGCCTTTCGAAATCGCCGTAAGCTACATTTGCTTTCTGTGGAGTCGTTTTTATTTCCGGGGCTTGTTCATCCTTTTTTCTGTCCGGGAGCTTTTGTATTTGTTTCTCTATCGTTTCGTCTTCTATCTTGGCGAACAGCAGTTCCGACGGATTCAGTTGATGGCCTGCCGGCAGCAGATCTATTCTGCCGAGTTGATCCCATGCGAGGCCGTCCATGTTGATAAACCGACGGATTTTCTTTACGCTGAATGGAAGGAAAGGTTCGAAAACAATAGCCAGATTAGCTGTGATTTGCAGGGAGATATTTATTATCGTTTCTACCCGCTCCATATCCGTACCTACTACTTTCCAAGGTTCGGTATCTGCCAGATATTTGTTCCCGATGCGGGCAAGGTTCATGGCTTCTTTTAGTGCATCGCGGAACCGGAATGTATCGAGATATGACTCCACCGCTTCTTTTACGTTGACAAACTCTTTCAGCGTTTCTTTGTCGTAGTCTGTCAGTTCGTGTATCTGCGGTATTTTGCTGTCGAAATATTTCCGGGTCAGTACCAATGCGCGGTTGATAAAGTTACCAAGTATGGCTACCAGTTCATTATTGTTGCGTGCCTGAAAATCTTTCCATGTAAAATCATTGTCTTTTGTTTCAGGAGCATTTGCCGTGAGTACATAACGCAGGACGTCCTGTTGTCCCGGAAAATCTTCGAGGTATTCGTGCAGCCATACCGCCCAGTTGCGCGATGTGGATATTTTATCGCCTTCCAGATTCAAAAACTCGTTGGCAGGAACATTTTCGGGTAATATAAACGAGCCTTCCGCTTTCAGTATGGCAGGGAATACGATGCAGTGGAACACAATATTGTCCTTTCCGATAAAATGGACAAGTTTGGTATCTTCCGACTTCCACCATTTCTCCCAACTGTCGGGCAGCAACTCGATTGTATTCGATATATATCCGATAGGCGCATCGAACCATACGTAGAGGACTTTGCCTTTTGCATCCGGCAGGGGAACGGGCACGCCCCAATCAAGGTCGCGACTTACGGCGCGGGGCTGCAAACCCATATCCAGCCACGATTTGCACTGTCCGTACACATTCGATTTCCATTCTTTATGATCTTCCAGTATCCATTGACGAAGCCATGTTTCGTGTTTGTCCAGTGGCAGGTACCAGTGTTTTGTTTCGCGCATTACAGGCGTTGAACCCGATATTGTGGAACGGGGATTCTTTAAATCGATAGGACTTAGAGACGTACCGCACGATTCGCATTGGTCGCCATAAGCATCCGGATTGCCGCAATGCGGGCATTCGCCCGTTATATAGCGGTCGGCGAGGAACATTTGCGCTTCTTCATCGAAATATTGCTCGCTTGTTTTTTCTTCAAACCCGCCTTTGTTATACAGTTCCTGAAAGAAGCCGGAAGCCGTTTTCCTGTGTATCTCCGAACTTGTACGCGAATAGATGTCGAAGGATATACCAAAGTCCTCGAATGATTTTTTTATAATCGCATGATATTTGTCTACAATATCCTGCGGCGTTACGCCTTCTTTTTTTGCGCGTATGGTAATAGGCACGCCATGCTCGTCAGAACCTCCGATGTGTATTACTTCCCGGCCTTTCAGCCTAAGGTAACGCACGTAGATATCGGCGGGTATGTAAACGCCTGCCAGATGCCCGATATGGACAGGCCCGTTGGCATAGGGGAGAGCTGATGTAACAAGGGTTCTGTTGAATTTTTTAGTCATATATAATATATTGTTTTATATTTCTTCCGGCAAACAAGGCCGCTGTTTGGATACTGTTTAAATTTTCCACAAATATTTTCCCGTGCACACAACATTTGTATTTGGCTTTCGCCAACCTCCGGTTCTTCATTCGTTTTCAGTCTGTTTTTGTCCGGCTCCGATAGCCCGCCGCTTCACAAAGGAAAAACCAACATGGAAACAGTCCTGAAAATTTGAACGCTTTCTTATTGTCCATTCCTGTATAACAACGGTTTTTTAAAGCACATTTTATCCATTTGGATGCAAAGATAAAAACTAAACGGGAAAAAACAGGTTGCATCCGTTACTTTTCAGGGAAACCGCATCAAAAGTCGATGTTTTTTTTAATTACTTTTCAATTACATTCCTGGTTAAACAGATATGGTGCAAGGCTTTGGGGGGAATTATTAGCGGGAGAATCCATAACGTTTTACTGAAGAACCCGAGGCCGTAATTCCGGATAAAAGAACATTTCTTCACCTGTTAAATTTTTATAACTAAATAACATGCGATTTTTTTGCAATTACCCCAAAACATTTCGCTAATTTTGGGAATATAGTCTCAAAACGAGGCTATTTTGGTAAAAAGTATAATAATTAACCCATGTAAAACATTTTTAGCCATGAGAACTTACCAAACGCAAGAAATCAAGAACATAGCTATTCTTGGTAGTTCGGGAGCGGGCAAAACCACTCTCGCCGAAGCCATGCTCTACGAAGCGGGCGTCATAAAACGCAGAGGAAGTGTCAAGGACGGAAATACGGTCTCGGACTATTTCCCCGTGGAAAAAGAATACGGATATTCCGTTTTTTCCAGCATTTTCTCTGTGGAATGGATGAATAGAAAACTGAACTTTATTGATTGTCCGGGGGCAGATGATTTTGTTGGAAACGTGGTCACATCGCTTAATGTGACAGATACGGCATTGATGGTGCTGAATGCCCAGTACGGAATGGAAGTGGGCGCCATAAATCAATTGAGATATACTCAAAAATTCAGGAAGCCTGTTATTTTCATTGTCAACCAATTGGATCATCCAAAGGCTGATTTTGACAATGTGGTTTCACAACTTAAAGCCGATTATGGCGAGAAAGCGGTGTTGATACAATATCCGGTTAACTGCGGAGAAGGATTTAACGCTGTTATTGATGTTTTGAAATACAAGATGTTCAGATGGAAGCCTGAAGGAGGCGTTCCTGAAGTTCTCGATATACCTGCCGGAGAATTGGACAAGGCAGCCGGACTGCAGCAAAAACTGATAGAAGCCGCCGCTGAAAATGAAGAGTCGCTGATGGAAAAATTCTTCGACCAGGGTACGCTCACCGAAGACGAGATGCGTATGGGTATCCGCTGGGGATTGGTGAACAGGGATTTGTTTCCTGTATTCTGCGTTTCTGCCGAAAAAGACATGTGTGTGCGCCGTACAATGGAATTCCTTGGTAATGTGGTTCCTTATGTCCGCGACCAGCCTGCGCCGGTGAACACCGAAGGAGTGGAAGTAAGCCCGGATTCAAGCGCGCCCGCCAGCCTGTTCTTTTTCAAAACAATGGTTGAACCGCATGTGGGGGAAGTATCTTACTTTAAAGTAATGAGCGGAAAGGTGCATGAAGGGGACGATTTGATAAACGCAGACAGAGGATCCAAAGAGCGCATAGGACAGATCTTATGTCCGGCCGGCCAACAGCGTACCAAGATAGAAGAACTGGTTGCCGGGGATATCGGCGCCGCCGTAAAACTGAAAGATGTGCGGACAGGAAATACGTTGAATGCAAAAGGAGTTGATAACAGGTTTAATTTCATAAAATACCCCGAACCCAAATATCGCCGTGCCATAAAAGCGGAAAACGAGAAAGACACGGAGAAAATGAATGAGGTGTTGCAGCGGATGCATGAGGAAGATCCTACATGGATGATTGAAAACTCAAAGGAACTGAAACAGTTGATTGTTTCGGGACAGGGTGAATTCCACTTGAAAACATTGAAGTGGAGAATCGAGAATAACGACAAGATTGCGATTGTCTATTCCGAACCCAAGATCCCGTATCGTGAAACAATTACAAAAGCTGCACGCGCAGACTATCGTCACAAGAAACAATCGGGTGGCGCCGGACAGTTCGGTGAAGTGCATCTGGTTGTGGAACCATATTCGGAAGGCATGCCATTGCCGGAGACCTATAAGTTTAACGGGCAGGAATTCAAGGTGCAAGCGCGCGATGTGCAGACTTATGAACTGGATTGGGGCGGCAAACTCGTTTTTGTCAACAGTATTGTCGGAGGTGCAATCGATACGCGTTTCCTGCCTGCCATATTAAAAGGAGTAATGTCGCGTTTGGAGCAAGGACCTCTTACCGGTTCCTATGCGCGTGATGTGCGTGTTGTCGTATATGATGGCAAAATGCACCCGGTAGACTCCAATGAAATCTCGTTCATGCTTGCCGGACGTAATGCCTTTAGTGAAGCATTCAAGAACGCGGGGCCTAAAATACTGGAGCCGATCTATGATGTGACCGTGACCGTTCCGTCAGACAGGATGGGAGATGTAATGGGCGATCTTCAAAACCGTCGCGCCATGATTATGGGTATGGAAAGCGACAAGGGCATTGAAATTCTGAATGCCAAAGTACCATTGAAAGAGATGGCGAACTATTCTATCTCGCTAAGTTCCCTGACGGGAGGGCGCGCTTCCTTTACCATGAAGTTTGCAAGTTACGAACTTGTACCTTCCGATGTTCAGGATAAGTTGCTGAAAGAATACGAAGCAAGCCAGAAAGAAGAAGATTGATATGTCTGTTATATAAAAATAGAAAAGAGCGTCAAACTACAGGCGCTCTTCTTTTTGTTAATTTTTATGAGTATCCGTTACAATATTATACCATAAAAGTAATATGGAAGATGAATACGGTCGAAGACAAGTCCGCCTTAACCGGCATGAATATCTTACAGCGTGATCCCATCGGCGGATTGTGCGAGATTATATTTTCACAAGATAAACAGATACATTGCCTGAAAGGCAGGATTTTCATAACCGCAGGTCGCGACCTGCGGAACAAAAGCGCCCACCCGTTCTCTGCCTGAAAGGCAGGACTAAAATGAAATAACATGAGTTACACACGTTTATTATACCACATAGTCTTTCGTACCAGGCACGGCAAAAATACGATTCCCGAAGTGCACGAAAAAGAGTTGTACGCATATATTATGGGCATTGTTGAAAATAAAAAATCGAAACTGTATCGTATTGGCGGTGCCGGAAACCACATACACCTCTTGATTGATATGCACCCGACTTTTGCCTTGTCCGATTTTATGAAAGGTCTGAAAGAATCTTCGAGCAAATGGCTGTCAAAAAATCCGAATTTTCCCGATTTTGGAGGCTGGGCGATCAGTTTCGCAGGATTTACATACAATATATCCGATAAACAGACGATTGTAAATTATATCAAAAATCAAAAGGAACACCATAAGACGGTGAGTTTTGAAGAAGAATACCGTCAATTTTTAACAGATAACGGAATAGATATTGATGAAAAATACTTTTTAAAAGAATGAAGTCCTGCCTTTTTCTCCCTTTGGTCAAAGACCGTTGCTTCAGGCTGATTTATTCTTTTGTGACGTGACAATAGCGGAGGCAAAGAGAAAAAACAGACTAAAAATAAATGAAGAACCTGAAGCCGGCGAAATCCGGGTACAAGTGTTATTCCCGCAGGAAAATATTCGTGGAAAATTTAAACGGTTTCTAAACATTAAAATATTATCTTTGCCGATAATTTAATTGAAACAGGATATGAAATACTGTATACCGATAATAATTGTTGCCGGGCTAGTTTTTTCTTTTTGCAGTAATAACGGCAAACCTGCGCAGGATAAATCCCCGGAAGACGCGGAAAATCAAAAGAAAACGGCATTGGTATTGCCGGATGTGCCGAAAGAACTTACTGTACCCATGGATAGGGCTAACTATTTAGTTACTCACTACTGGGATAATTTTGATTTTTCCGATACTGCATACATACATTTGCCTGAAATCACGGAACAGGCTCTGGCAGATTATGTGCAGGTTTTACCGGTTGCCGGGAAAGACGTCGCAAAGCAATCCTTGACTGCCTTGTTGAATAAGGCGGAGCATCAGCAGACGCCAAAGATGTATGCTTACTTTACCGAAAATTTTAAAAAGTATCTGTACGACCCCAATTCGCCCTTACGCAACGAAGAGTGTTATGTTCCGGTTGCCGAGTATATACTGACAGACTCATATTCAAACGATGCGGTGAAAGAGAAGGCGAAATTCGAACTGGAGATGCTTGCCAAAAACAAGCCGGGACAAATAGCTGCGGATATTACATATACCCTTGATTCCGGGAAAACCGGAACATTACACCGGTTAAATGCGGCATATACCTTGTTAATGTTCTATAATCCAGATTGTCATACCTGTGCGGAAAACATAAGCTACTTGAAGCAATCGCCTGTTATCAATAAATTACACGAGACGGGGACGCTTAAAGTTTTAACTTTTTATCCCGATGCGGATTTAAGTAGCTGGGAACAACACCGGAAAGATATTCCCGCATCATGGGTAAACGGTTACGACAAGAATCAGACAGTATTGAACAAAAAGGTTTATGACCTGAAAGCCATACCTACACTCTATCTCCTGGATAAGGACAAGCGGGTGCTTTTAAAAGATGTTACAAGCCAGAAAATCGAATTTTATCTGAAAAAGCGCAATCCGATGCTGTTTTCCGACTAATGAAAGGAGAAAGTATTCGCTTTTTTTGAGAGTTTGCAGGTTTTTGCGATAACTGCGTACGGTTTCATAGCCGGGACCCATCTTTTCGACTGTTTTCTTGCCGGTATAACCGGCGACAAATAATTTTCCGTACTACCCCAATTGAGTTTTTTAATCGGAAAAGTTTTTTATTCTTCCTGTAGCCAGTCAATGACATTGATTTTGTGTATCCCCTTGTAGGTTGTAACCGGTTCTACATCGGTAGTAAGCAAAATTCGCCGGTTGAAGTCCCTGATCAATTCAAAGGGTCGTATTTCGCGCTGAAAAGTACTCTCCTCCTTTGCCGTCCATGCCACCTGGATATATTCCCGGTCGCCACCGGGTTTACGTACCACAAAATCAACTTCGGTATTGTCGGCTTTACCGATATTTACCTGATGTCCACGTCTTAACAGTTCGAGAAAAACAATATTTTCCAGATTATGACCCAAGTCAAGATTGTTTTTATCGCCAAGGAAAAATTTTTTAAAACCCAAATCAACAGTATAATATTTTTCCTGCGTCATCAGAAGCCCTTTTCCGCGTAAATCGAAGCGCCTTACCTTGTAAAACAGGTACGATTCTACCAAAGCGTTAATGTAATTCTCAACCGTATTGTGCGAGAGGGAAATTTGGTTATTGGTTTTCAGTGTGTTGGTTATCTTTTTGGGTGAAATAACCGACCCGATAGAATCGAAAAGAAATACCGTTGTTTTGTTAAAATGGTCTTCGTTTCGCCATTTGTTACGCACCAGTACATCTTTTTGAATAATGTTTTGAATTACATCCCGAATATAATCCTTAACCGAATTTTCAGGCAAATCAAAAATTCCCGGCATTCCGCCCGTGTCAATGTATTTGGCAAACAATAGGTCGGTACGGGAAATATCCGTCTGCGTCAAAAGAAATTCACGGAATGAAAAGGGTAAAATATGAATGGAAATATAACGGCCTGTGAGCAATGTGCCGAGTTCGCTCGAAAGCAAGCAAGCATTTGAACCTGTAATATATACGTCTATATTCGGTTTCACATAAAGCCCGTCTACAAGCCGTTCAAACTCTTTTACCTGTTGCACTTCGTCAAGAAAAACATAACAGGGCTTTGACAGATCCAGCCGACCCGTAATGTGATAATACAACCCTTCAAAATCGTTCAGCCATTTGCGGTTTTCAAAATTTTCAAAATTCAGGAAAACGATTTGATCTTCATGTACGCCGTCGACAATTAAATAATCGCGGAACATCTGCATTACAGTCGATTTTCCGCAACGCCGCACGCCTGTAAGAACTTTTATCAGGTTTTTATCTCTCAACCCGATAAGCGTATTCATATAATCCTTTCGCTCTATACTTTTCATATCTTTCATTTACAGACCAAAGTTGATGCTTTCAGAAACTTTGGTCTGTAAAGGTACGCAAAAATAGAATCATGGCAAATTTTATATGAGGCTGTCTCAAAAGTCGACCATTCACCCCTGAGAATTGAATGTCTGAATTTAATCCCGGACGGGTATCCGAATAAATTAGCGTTGAATTTTCCGACTAATGAAAGGAGAAAGTATTCGCTTTTTTGAGAAAAAGTCATATCTTTGCGATATGAAAAAGGTAAAACGATCGATTACTCTGATTTTATTGATGCTTGCCAATATATTTTTATTGGCGCATTCCGTTTTGCCTCATTCACATCACGATGGAACAGTTTGTTTCTCCATAGAGAAATTAAAATACCAAAATCATTGTTCCGACCGTCATGCGGACTTAGGCGATTGTTGCTCCAGGCATCACGGAACTCATCATCATAGTACATTGGAAGAATGCGATTTAAAAGAGATTGTTCTTCGCCAGAATAACGATCTTCACCACGATATGCTTCCTTGCGCCAATTGCCTGGCCTTATTGTTTACAATATATCCGCCGAATGAGTTTTATCTGGAAGCGCCCGAATTTGGACGGCGATTGCGGCAAAAACCTTGTTTGGAAAATTACATCCCTCCTTTTGCAGGCTCCGTAAAAAGTCTGCGCGCTCCTCCCCTGCCTTGTTTCTTGGGTTAATATTTTAGTAGAAAAATTTATTTATGCCATTGTAAAACGGAGGGATAAACCTCGCCCTTTTTACTGTGGACAAAAACCGGGAAATAAGAATAATGAAAAAATATATTGTTTTTTTCGCCTGTCTGCAGGCGATATTGTGGAGTTGCGACTCCGGACAGAAAACGGACAAATCTGTCGAACATAATTATACAGCTGAACCGTATGAAGACAATAACCATAAACATGCGGAAAGCGAAGACTGTGATCATGAACACGATCATGAACACGAAACGGAACATAACCACGCGGATGATGAAGAACGCGGCCATAGCTGTGACACGCATGGCTCCGCAAAAGAAGAACAGTCTCACGCAGACGAGATTGTTTTCACATCCGAGCAAACAAAATCAGCGGGTTTGGAAACAGTAACGGTAAAGCCCGGTAAATTTCATCAGGTAATAAAGACAAGCGGGCAAATACTGCCGGCACAAGGAGACGAAGTGACTGTTTCCGCCACCGCAAACGGTATCGTATCATTCAATAAAGCGTCGTTGAACGAGGGCGCCGCAGTCAAAGGCGGTGAATCGCTAATCAGTATTTCATCAAAGAATCTCGTTGACGGCGACCCTATTGTAAAAGCCAAACTGGCTTATGATATTGCGCAACGCGAATTTCAGCGAGCCGAGTCTTTGATTGCAGATAAATTGATCCCGGAAAAAGAATATAACGAAATCAAGCTGAATCATGAAAATGCCAAAGCCGCTTATCAGGCTATCGGACTACGTTCTACGGCACGGGGCGTAAATATACCCGCTCCTGTCAGCGGATTTGTTAAAAGCAAATTGGTTGCCGAAGGACAATATGTAGACGTCGGGCAACCTTTGATGACCGTAACCCGTAACCAAAAACTGCAATTACGCGCCGATGTTCCGGAACGCTATTACAAAGATTTGGGTAGTGTAAACTCCGCCAATTTCAGAACTTCATACGACAAAACAATCCACCGCCTTTCAGACCTGAATGGAAAACCGGTATCTTATGGACGGTCAATCAACAGTCGGGAATACAGCCTTCCTGCCAATTTCGAATTTGATAACACGGGACAGTTTGTTTCAGGCTCTTATGTCGAGGTTTATCTGTTAGGACAGCCCAGGGAAAATGTTATGGCAATACCGCTCTCTTCCCTGACGGAAGAACAGGGGGTTTACTTTGTTTACCTGCAGACCCGGCCCGACGCCTACAAAAAGCAGGAGGTGAAAACAGGTGCGAATGACGGCGGTTTTGTAGAAATACTTTCGGGATTGAAAAAAGGGGACAGGGTTGTAAGCAAAGGCGTCTATCATGTGAAACTGGCGTCTACGGCGTCGGCTGTTCCCCATGCTCATGAACATTAAAAAGAAATTTCAAGATTTAAGGGTTCAGGGGTTCAATATTATAAATCGCCCGGGCAGACATGTAATATTTGTAGCCCCTAACCTGTAATTCGTAACTGAAAAAAACAATGTTGAATAAAATAATACAATTCTCTCTCAACAACCGGCTTGTGGTGTTGATTGGCGCGGTGTTCCTGCTTGTCGGCGGGTTGTATACCGCAAAGAATATGGAAATAGATGTATTTCCCGACCTGAATGCGCCTACTGTGGTGATAATGACCGAAGCCAACGGGATGGCTCCCGAAGAAGTGGAACGTCTTGTTACTTTTCCTGTTGAGACGGCTGTAAACGGGGCTACAGATGTGCGCCGCGTGCGTTCGTCCTCCACTACGGGCTTTTCGGTTGTGTGGGTGGAGTTCGATTGGGGAACGGATATATATAAAGCCCGGCAGATTGTAACGGAGAAACTGGCCGCTCTTGGCGATGTTCTCCCCGAAAATACAGGACAGCCGACTTTGGGCCCCCAGTCGTCAATATTGGGAGAAGTAATGATAATAGGCCTGACGTCAGACTCTACCTCGTTACTGGACTTGCGTACTGTTGCCGACCGGATAATCCGGCCGCGGCTTTTATCGACAGGCGGCGTGGCTCAGGTTACGGTGATAGGCGGCAATATAGAAGAATATCAGATATTGCTCGACCCGGGACGTATGAAACATTATGGCGTCACGCTTGACGAAATATTGCAAGTGACGCGTAATATGAATCAAAATGTTTCCGGCGGTATCTTGTACGAATATGGAAATGAATATATAGTGAGAGGGGCGCTGCAAAGCGCCGATATGGAAGAATTGGGTAAATCGCTTGTCAAAAAAGCGGGAGAAAACCCCGTCCTGCTCGGCGATGTGGCGGAAATAAAAACGGGAGCTAAAACTCCCGGATTGGGAGCGGCTTCGGAAAAAACAAAACCTGCCGTATTGATCACTGTCTCCAAACAGCCGAATACGAATACGGTCGATTTGTCGGAAAAGCTGGATGTTTCGCTTGCCGGGCTTCAAAAGAGTATTCCGCCCGATATAAAGATATCCACGGATATATTCCGTCAGGAAAGGTTTATAAACAATTCGACAGGCAATGTACAAAAGTCGCTGTATGAAGGAGCTGTTTTCGTTGTTATTATCCTGTTTGTCTTTTTGATGAACTGGCGGACTACGTTTATATCCTTGCTCGCGTTGCCCTTGTCTTTACTTGCGTCTATTCTTGCCCTGAAGATGATGGGGTTGACCATCAATACGATGAGCCTCGGGGGGATGGCTATTGCGATTGGTTCGCTGGTCGACGACGCCATTATAGATGTGGAAAATGTATTCAAGCATTTGCGGGAAAACAGGCAAAAACCGAAAGAAGAGCGGCAAAGTATACTGACTGTCGTTTTTGAAGCTTCAAAGGAGGTGCGTATGCCGATTCTGAACTCGACATTGATAATCGTCGCAAGCTTTATCCCCTTGTTTTTCCTCAGTGGAATGGAAGGGCGTATGCTTGCGCCTCTGGGGATTGCCTTTATCGTGGCTTTGTTCGCGTCTACAGTCGTAGCTTTAACGGTGACTCCGGTACTGTGCAGCTATCTGTTGGGCAAAAATGCGAAGGACAAGGAAGAAAAAGAACCTGCTTTTGTCGTAAAACTGAAAACGGTTTATGAAAAGAGCCTGCGTCTGGCATTGGACAAACAGAAGACCGTATTGGCTGTGACGGGCGCATTATTGATATCCGCGATAGTTGTCTTCTTTACTTTCGGACGAAACTTTCTGCCTCCATTCAATGAAGGATCTTTGACGATAACCATAAATACGTTGCCCGGCATATCGCTGGAAGAGTCGAATAAAGTAGGGGTATTGGCGGAGCAAGCCATATTAAGCGTGCCGGAGATACAGACTACAGGACGGAAAACGGGACGCGCGGAACTCGATGAACATTCATTCGGCGTAAATACGTCCGAAATAGAAGCGCCGTTTATACTCAAAGACCGCTCGCAGAAAGACATGCTGGCCGAACTTCGTGCCAAGACAAGCGCTATTCCGGGTATCAACGTGGAAATAGGCCAACCGATTTCGCACCGCATAGATCACATGCTTTCGGGAACAAAGGCGAATATTGCGATAAAGTTGTTTGGCACAGACCTGAACAGGCTTTATTCGTTAGGTAACGGGATTAAATCTTCGATAGAAAACATTGAAGGAGTTGCCGATCTGAATGTGGAGCAACAGGTAGAGCGTCCGCAATTGAAAATTAAACCCAGACGTGAAATGCTGGCAAAATATGGAATTACATTGCCTCAATTCTCTGACTTTGTAACGGTTATGTTGTCGGGGGAAATCGTGTCGCAGGTGTACAGGGACGGTAAAAGCTTTGATCTGACATTAAAAGCGTCGGACGATTACAAAGACCGCGCGGATAAGATCCGTAATCTGACGATTGACGCGGGAGATAAAAAAATACCGTTCGAATATGTGGCGGAAATAACGTCTTCCATGGGACCGAATACGATTAACCGTGAAAATGCCCAGCGTAAAATCGTCGTTTCCGCCAATGTGGCCAACCGCGATTTGCGCAGCGTGGTAAACGATATCAGGAAAAAAGTTGATGCGGATGTTACATTACCGGAAGGTTACCATATCGAATATGGCGGACAGTTTGAGAGCGAACAGGCCGCGTCGCGGATATTGCTTGTCGTATCCGTTTTTGCCGTTATGATCATATTCTTGCTGCTGTTTAACCAATTCCGTGATGTGGTTCAGTCGGCGGTGATACTACTTAATCTTCCTCTGGCTCTTATCGGAGGCGTATATGCCATCCTGTTTACATCGGGCGAAATCAGCATTCCCGCCATTATCGGTTTCATCGCGTTATTCGGTATCGCTACACGAAACGGTATCTTGTTGATGGCGCATTACAATGATTTGGGGAAAAAGGGATTCCCTGTATACAGGAGTATATTGCAAGGCTCTCTCGACAGATTGAATCCGATAGTGATGACTGCCTTGTCTTCGGGCCTGGCGCTCATACCCTTGGCCATTCAGGGCGATCTTCCCGGCAACGAGATACAAAGTCCTATGGCCAGGGTAATTTTGGGGGGCTTGCTTACTTCCACATTATTGAATATGTATGTAGTACCTGTTATCTACGGGATGTTGAAGAAACGTAAAGAGGTGAAACAAGAAATTGTATGACGAAAGAATTTCAAATTATGAGAACGATAATATATATAATTTTACTGTCGGGCCTGCCGGTTATTAATGCCGGCGCCCAGGATACATTCGATAAGGTACTGGAGAGCGTCGAAGCGAATAATACGACGCTGAAAGTATACCGGAAGCAGGCCATAGCCGACAAGACAGGCAACAGGACAGGTATAAATATGGCTAATCCGGAAATAGAATCCGGATATTTGTGGGGAAGCCCTGGCGGAGAAGGAAACCGTACCGACCTGAATATCAGCCAGACATTCGATTTCCCGACCGTTTACCGTTATAGATCACAGGTGGCCAACGGAAAAAATAAACAAGTCGATCTGGCCTGTGACCGGCAGCGCAGGGATATTCTGCAACAGGCGCGGATATTATGTGTGGAGCTGACATTTCGGACAAAAGAAAAGGAACAACTGGCTGAAAGGCTGAAACATGCGAAGGAATTGTCGGATGCATACACTAAACGCTTCGACAAGGGAGATATCGATATTCTGAAGCGGAATAAAACCAAACTGGATTTGCTCAATACCGAAAAACTTTATCAGATAAACGGGATTGAAATAAATACATTGAGAGCCAAACTGCAACAGCTGAACGGTGGTGAACCGCTTGAATACGCGTTTAACAGTTATCCGGATTACCTTTTCCCCCTCGATTTCGCGGAATGGTTCGGGAAAGTAAAAGAAAACAATCCCTCGCTTCGCCTGGCCGAGCAAGAAGTTGCATTGAGCAAAAAACAGGAACAGCTGGCCCGCGCCTTGAATCTGCCCAGGATCACGGCAGGCTATACAAGCGAACGTGTCTCGGGCGCTACGTTACAGGGATTTACGATAGGAGTATCCATCCCGTTGTGGGAAGGAAAGAATACCGTAAAGCATCAAAAAGCGCGGACTGCGGCTTTGCAGATGCAACAGGCCGATACCCGGCTGCAATTTCAAAATACTTTGAAGAACCGGTATGATAAAGCATACGGATTATCTGTATTGCTGAATGAATATCAGGAGATACTGAACGTAGCCGACAATCGCGATTTACTGAAAAAAGCGCTGGACAAAGGGCAGTTATCCTTAATCGATTATTTGCTGGAACTTTCGGTATATTATGAAACGCTGGGCAAATACATTGAAACGGAAAAGGATTATCAACTTGCTGTGAGTGAATTGCAGCAGTGGGAAAGATAAGCGTTCCGGAGTGTTGCAGAATAGGGGGAGTGCATAGAACTTGCATATCTGTAGAAAAAACACTCCCCCTCTTCCGTTCCCCGTAGGGATCCACAAACAAATAATGTAAAACCTCCACAAGCATAGCCGTCAGGACAAGGCTGAAAGCCTTCCGTATGTGCGCCCTGCATGGTTACCCCCAACACCAAACCTCATTATTGGCGCTCAACGGATTGCGGCGCGGTCAAATCCGAAAGGACGAAGAAAAGTCTGAACACGATTCAGGATTAAAAGATTCACGAATACAATCCTGTAAATCCTTTAATCCCTAATTCTTCATTCCCATTCTTCATTCCTAATTCTTAATTCCTAATTCTTAATTCTTCATTCCTAATTCTTAATTCCCATTCTTCATTCTTAATTCCCATTCCTAATTCTTCATTCCCATTCTTCATTCTTCATTCTTAATTCCCATTCCTAATTCTTCATTCCCATTCTTCATTCCCATTCTTCATTCCCATTCTTCATTCTTAATTCTTCATTCCTAATTCTTCATTCTATTTATCAATCATCCGCCTAACGAGGTTTTGAACTCCCCGCATTAATGACAATGCGGGAAGGTGATGAATCGAATAGCGCCTTAAGGGCGCTTATTCTCCGTCTCTAACGCAACGTACACTGTAACCGTACGCCCGGTTGTTGAAGTTGGCCGGGTCCATGTAGCCACCGCTGAAGTACAGGGCGAACGCGAGATCACCGAGGGCCGACGACGACCAGTAGTAGCCGAAGTCGCCAATGTAGCCTTGGCTGCCATCGTCGTGGCGGTACCCGGAAGCGGGAAAGTATACGGTTTCACTGGTAGGAAGAGTATAAACTGCAAAAGCGTCTGCGGTTTGTGAGGTACCGTTTTCTATTTGCCCCTCGACGAAAGAACCCGTACCGGACCAATCTGGATGAAATCCCCAAGTCGAACTGCTCACCTCAAACATATTGCTGACAGGCATTTGCCACGTGTTGACTAAGCCGCTGCCGTTAGTCAACCGGTTAACCGAAAGGTATCTGCATATATCACCCTGGTAATATTCCGGGCGATGGTGATCCGACGACAAGGCATTTACTGCCCGATCGGCAGTCAGATCATCATTGACCATGGGAATATTACCCCAGCCATTACCACCGGCCTTGGCAAAGTAAACATCGACTATGCCATCCGGTGTACTTGTAACATTGCCAACTTTGTATTTATGGTACTTGCCCGTATCCGGATTGGGGATGAACAGACAAGTATTACCGTCATAACCAGCTCCCT
>JAISSD010000262.1 GCA_031273295.1 Prevotella sp. | reverse complement strand
GCGATAAATCACTCTCTCGCGAAAACGGCAAACAAGGAAAACGGGGATGCTCTAAAGACTCATTTGGCTCTCAATTTTCAATTATACGATAACTCAATTTATAACCAAGTATAGTATATATGGGCCAAATCTAAATGAAATTCTTTTATAATGTCCTTATATGGTTTGATATAAATATCATTTAGAGCTTCTTTTGCTCCATTCCCTAAAAATCCAACTATCGCTAAATTTTTTATTCAATTGGGGCGAGTTGAAGAGCTTGGCTCAGGAGTGCTAAATGTTTCTAATCTTGTGAAAGAATATACCAATGGGGGAGAAGCTATCTTCATCGAGGAAGATGTTTTCCGAATGATTATTCCACGCACAGAGAATGCAAATATTTCCATAGATAGATTTAAAACTTTGAATGATGTTGTAAATGATGCTGCAATTGATACTCTAAAAATTATTGAAGCGAATAAAGATGGTGTTACCTCAAAGAGTATTGTTTCTCAGATAGATAGGTCGCTAGCATCAGTGGATAGGTATCTGAAAATACTGCGGAAAATTGATCTAATAGAATTCAAAGGCGCTTCAAAGTCTGGACGATATTTCTTAAAAGAAAAATCTGATTTAAGTTCCTAAAACTTACGATTATGGACACCCTTTATTATGTAGAGCAATATAATAGTCTGATCAAATACCAGCTAAAATCCAATAAAGAAGCCTGTGCTGGTGAAAGAAAAATACACCTATCCCTTGAAAGTGCCCTGCCGGATTTCAATCAACTTAGGCATGAAAAATAAATAACTTATAATAGTTTTCATGAAAAGTATTATCTTTGCAATAAAAAAGCAAAGATGAAAAAGACAGATTTTATATACGATATAGAAAAGCATACGCAGTTTTTCTATTTGCAGTTGTCCGAACGCGACAAACGCCTGTTTGCCGGTCTGGAAGCGATAAAAGCAGGCTATAATGGAGTAGCGGAAGTTTCACAAAAATTTGATATGCACAAACATACGGTCAGGCGCGGGAAAGCGGAACTGTTGCAGGAAATAATTCCTCCTGCCGGAAAGGTTCGCCAAAAGGGAGGCGGTAGAAAAAAAAACAGCATTGATAAATAATCTTCTTGATATTTTGATGTTTGTCCTGAATGCTTACAAATAAATAGATTAGATATTTAGCTGTTCTTGAATATCAATACACTTGTTGAAAGAGTTATTGAGAATAAAAATTGTAAATTCTGTGTGCACACAGCTATTTTATGAGGTTATATTTTAATACTCTCAGGAAAACTATTATTGCTTGTTTAGCATATATTTGTATTACTATACGTGTAGATTATAAGTCTTTGATATAGCTGAAAAATGAAATTATTTGAAACAAGATATGGCTTAAATAGCTGATTCTGATATTAGAATAAGTTGTATTATTTTTCTTTGCATTTCAATAGTTGTGTGCAAATTGTGTGTACGTATAAAAAGAAAAGAGAGCTAGATTTTTATCTAACTCTCTCATTTTGAACTGTCGGGATACCAGGATTCGAACCTGGGACCCCCTGCTCCCAAAGCAGGTGCGCTAACCGGACTGCGCTACATCCCGTTTTTTTATGTATAGCGGTGCAAAGGTATGATTTTTTTTTATATTCCAAAACAAAAGAAAGAAAATTTATAAAGAAGAAATGCATTCCGTAAATGCTTCCTGACAGAAAACAGACAAGATAATAATGTTCCTGTTGTACATCCCGGCAGGAATGTCAGAACGGGAGAAAAATATACACCGATACTCTCCCGTGTCCCCATTGTTCAAGGAAAAACAATTCCGATTTTCAACCTGCATTTTGATTGATGGAACCCTTTCTTCCTTTTCCCTGTGTAGTCTGCGCGTTCCCTGCGTTTTTTGCGGTTAAGGATATTCCCTATAACCGCAAAGACGTGAAGTTGTTCACATCGAAAGTCACCGATCTGGCATCGACTTCGTTCGGAGACGCCGATTTCCTTGCCACCAGCAACCGGTCGCCCGAACTCCGGAACATATAGACGGTAACGTCGTTAATCGCGGCCTCGTCTTCCGTTGCAACCAGGGGATCGGAATCGTCTTCTGCATAAGTCACGCTTCGGCGGGGAGATGGAAAACTGAAAGTCAAAGTACCTGTCTGTCCAAGAGTCTCCGGTCTGGAGACGCTTTCTTCACTGCTGCAACCGGACATCAATCCGGCGACAACAATAACCATTGATAGAATCGCTTTTTTCATAAGTCTGAATTTTGTTAATGAATTTTATGTATAATATTATCCAACAAATATATTTAATCCGATTGGATAAGCCGTTGCAGATTTCCGCCTTTTTATATCCAATTAGCGGAATTCGGGATTGAAATCTAACAAAGAGGGTATTCTTATGCCTGCGACGTTATTCAAACCTGGCTTATCTTATCTTCAAGGCAATTTAAGTAAATTAAATAATTTAGGGAGTTTAAGGAAAATGAGGAAGCTGAGACATCTGCTCAAACGGTGTGTATGTCATTCCGACTGAAAGGAGGAATCTGCCGGCCAAACGCACAATCTCAACCTGTCTGCCCACGTCCTTTCGGATTTAACTGCGCTACATTCCGCTGATTGTTAACTGCAATCCAAAGAACAACCGGCTGTATCTGTCGTTTAATAATTTTTATGAATATCCGTGTTATTGCCCAAGTTATATTTCAACTTCCTGAATTACAGTTTTATGCCTCAATTTAATCCAAAATTGGTAATATACTGAATTTAAGCATATTACATCAGATTCAGGCATTGTAGCGGATACTCATACAATCCTTTTATTTTGAGTTACCCCCTCCCCTTTCCCCGCAAAAAGATACCGGCTATGAACGTTATTAGCGTTCGTTACAGAAAAAAATCCTGTTTATGCCGGTCAGTTCGATTATTTGTCTTACCTTTGCGCTCTAAACATATTGTGTCGGTTCTACTCTGTTATGGTTATTTCCTCCACGATTTCGTAAATTATAAATTAAAGATGACTGCCAAGAGAGCAGGCTAAAATTATTACATGACATTTCAAGAATTAAGCATTATAGAGCCTATATTAAAGGCTCTGCAAGAAAAAGGATATACCGATCCTACTCCCATACAGCAAAACGCAATCCCCGTAGTACTCAGCAAATCAGATATGTTAGGCCTGGCGCAGACAGGCACAGGCAAAACAGCGGCATTCTCGATTCCCATTATACAGCAGTTATACCAAAATAAAACAAGCGGGAAGAAAAGAGAAACAAGGGCGTTGATTATAACCCCAACCCGTGAACTTGCCATTCAAATCAACGATTGTATCAAAGAATATACCAAATACACAGGATTACGGCATTGCGTTATTTATGGCGGTGTAAAGCAAAAAGCCCAAACCGACGAGTTAAGTAAAGGTATAGACATACTTGTTGCTACTCCGGGACGATTACTTGATTTGATGAATCAGAAATTTATAAATCTTGATTCCATCAGTCATTTTGTACTCGACGAAGCTGACCGCATGCTTGATATGGGCTTTATACACGACATAAAGCGTTTACTGCCCAAATTGCCCAAGAATAAGCAAACGCTGTTTTTTTCGGCGACAATGCCTCCGGCAATAGCCATGCTTTCACGTTCGATACTTAGAAATCCCGTAAAAGTAGAAGTCGCTCCTGTATCGTCTGTTGTGGATGTGATCGAACAAAGTGTCTATTTTGTAGAAAAACAGGATAAAAAGGATTTACTTATCAACTTATTGAAAAAAGATAAAAAGCAATCGGTACTGGTGTTTTCACGCACAAAGCACGGAGCGGACAAGATAGCCCGCATACTATGCAAAGCCGGTATCGGCAGCGAGGCTATTCATGGAAACAAATCACAGAATGCCAGGCAAAGAGTGCTGACAAATTTCAAATCGCACAAGACCCGTGTGCTTATTGCCACGGATATTGCAGCCCGCGGCATAGATGTCAATCAATTGGAATTAGTTATCAATTACGATTTACCGGATGTTCCTGAAACTTACGTACACCGTATCGGGCGTACCGGCAGAGCAGGGCACAGCGGCACAGCGCTAACTTTTTGTGCTCAGGACGAACGGGCATTGCTTAAAGATATTCAAAAACTGACAGGCAAAGTATTAGCTGTCGCTATTTAACCGAAATTACGGATAAAACGGGTTTACCTGTAACTTGGAGTGACACAAATCGCATTTTGAAAATTGCTGTTCAGGCCAATTTTCTATTTTTCAGTCACAACTTATTTTATAACAGCTTCTTTTACAGTATTAAAATTCTTTCAAAAGAAATTTTGTGGATGGAAGAAATTTGGGATAAAATGCGATTTGCGCCACCCCGCCTGTAACCTTACAAGAATGCCTTGTTTATCTTGCCCAGCAAGTAATGATCCAGAATTGTCATCGCAGCCATAGCCTCCACTACAGGTATGGCACGAGGCAATACGCAGGCGTCATGACGTCCGCGCACTTTGAGGCTGGTATGTTCGCCTTCTTTGTTTATTGTTTCCTGCTGCGTCAGTATTGTAGCCACGGGCTTGAATGCGACACGAAAATAAATGTCCTGCCCGTTGGATATACCGCCCTGAATACCGCCCGAATGATTTGTGCGCGTTTTTATTTTACCGTTATCGTTGTAAAAAATATCATTGACCTCCGAACCGCAATGACTGACATCGAATCCGTCACCGTATTCGAATCCTTTTACAGCGTTGATACCCAGCATGGCGCTGCCCAAGGCGGCATGCAGTTTACCGAAAACCGGTTCGCCCAAACCGACAGGACAGCCTTTAATAACGCAGGTAGCAACGCCGCCTATCGTATCCCCTTTCGATTTTATTTCTTCTATCAATGAAATCATTTCGGCTGCTTTTTCCATATCGGGACAACGTACAGGCGTCGATTCTATCAGCGAGAGGTCATATTCATTATATGCCTTTTCCAATTTTATATGGCCTGCCTGGGAAGTATAAGCGGTAATATTTATATTCAGCCGTTTAAGAGCTAATTTGGCCAAAGCTCCGCCTACACAGCGGGCTATGGTTTCGCGAGCAGAAGAACGTCCGCCACCTCTATGGTCGCGATTACCATATTTTTGAGTATATGTATAGTCGGCATGCGAAGGACGATAAATATCTTTCAGATTGTCGTAATCTGACGAATGCCGGTTGTTGTTACGGATAATAAAGCCGATAGGGGTTCCGGTTGTTTTACCGTCGTATATTCCCGACAAGAACTCTACTTCATCGGTTTCTTTGCGAGGGGTGGTTATCTGCGATTGCCCGGGACGACGGCGGTTTAATTCGTTTTGGATAAAATCCATATCCACACCGATTCCCGCAGGGCATCCGTCTATAATTCCGCCAATAGCCGATCCATGCGACTCGCCACAAGAAGTGAGCCTGAAAATATTGCCAAATGTATTCATCTCCGATTGTTTCTGAAATATTTTACAAATTTACATCAAAATATTCAAATGACGCACAAACCGCTATATTTGGATGTACTTTGACTACGTCGAACTGATGTTTCAAATTGTCGCAGGCGTAAAAGTATCGTCCCTGCGGATAAGGAGTGCAAAATATTTATCGGAAATACGAGCAAAAATATTTATGTTTTAGCAATAAATCACTGAAAACAAATATATTATGACACATGTCCAAATTAAAAAGTTGAAAAAAGAGACGGCAAAAGCTGTCGCCGCCTTGCAGCCGGAAAAGAAAAAGGCCAGACGCTCAAGGAATCTGTTGAGCGGTGTAGCATCCTTATATTGTAATCAGGAATATTATTTATATATTTGTATTGTAGCCAAAGGAGCATTGGAAGACTGGTTTTCGAAAACAGAGGAAGCCGAATGGAATAATTTTGCAGAAATGAAACAGATATTCAACAGCGTGGATGCCACCGGTAAGCGTCGTTATGTATTCAATATAAAAGGAAACACATACTGTTTGGTAGCTATGTTTTGTTTGTACCAAAGTATGTGTATATAAGATTTACAGGCACGCATGCGGAATATGACAAAATAACGGATTCAACCCTTTAAAAAAGTAAAATGATGAAATCAATTGTCAACGACAGGGAATATCAAGCAATTGTTTAACGAATAGAAGAATTGCTTGGAATCGTCACCGATGAAAATTACAATACTATACCTGAAGCTGTTGAGCTTGAATTTTTATCCGCTTTGATAAGAGTTCCTTGATTTAATGTGACAATATGAGTGAAAAGTATAAAAGAAAAAAATCTAGCCCGGAGTCTCATCAGCGGTTACACCTGATGGAAGAGTGGCCAATAAATTCAGCAGCCCGCCAACAGGAACAGGAAATATACTTCCCGTTGGTTATAAATCAAGACTGTATCCGTGTTCGGGGATTACTCCGTCCACAAATACATTCAATCCAGAGGCTGCTTCTTTCCCGCTGGCAGGCTCCGTGAGTACGATAACGGCATGCTGAACCGCGTAGGCTTCGGCGCCTACTACTGGTCCTCCTCACCGGATGCCGCTGCCGCGTACTTCCTAGAGTTCCACAGTGGCATCGTGACCCTTGCCTCCTACTACTATCGGACGTACGGTTTCCCCGTCCGTTGTGTTAAAGAATTTATTTTGGTTTTTACCAAGTCATGTAAAAGTGCGAAACGTGAAAAGAATAAACTAAAAGAAAAAAACCTAGCCCGGAGTTTCATCAGACAGTTACACCTGATGGAAGAGTGGCCAATAAATTCAGCAGCCCGCCAACAGGAACAGGAAATATACTTCCCGTTGGTTATAAATCAAGACTGTATCCGTGTTCGGGGATTACTCCGTCCGCAGATACATTCAATCCAGAGGCTGTTTCTTTCCCGCTGCCGGGTATCGTAACTACGATTACGGCGGGCTGCGCGAAGTAGGCTACGCCGCTCACCACTGGTCGTCCTCGCCGAGTAATTCGGACGCGTACCGTTTGTGCATCTTCGGTGGCAACGTGGACGCTCCCAGCGCCATCACTCGGACGTACGGTTTCCCCGTCCGTTGTGTTAAAGAATTTATTTTGGTTTTTATGTAACCACTTACTCGGTACTGTTTCTTTTTTACATTGTTAATTCAATTATTAATCATCTTTCGTGTATTTTTTTGTTGAGACAAGCAAGTCTCTTATATCTACATCCAATAATTCTGCTATTTTAAACAGTATTTTGAGCGGAGGCTGTATTACGTTGGAACACCAACGCGAAACGGTTGCCACATCCTTATTTAATGAATCCGCTAACCATTTACCGGTCTTGTTCTGTTCGGCAAGAACTACCTTTAGTCTATTTATCTGTTTCATCGCTTTTTTTTTGATAACAAGTGCAAATATATTGATAATTTCCGGTTTTCACAAAGAATAGTATCTTCGTGTCGAAATTATTTGAAACAATGACGAAACGAAACAGAGCAAAATAGTTCGCTCATTTTCACATCGTTACCTGTTTCGGTTAGTCTTGCAGACAAAATTTCGTTGATTGAAAAATAAGTTTTATTGCCTTCACATTTCGCATTGAAACGCTTGAACGTGCAGATTGCGTTGAAGATTTATTCCTTGATCAATGCGCTCCATCATGAAACGCCGGCAAGTAGATGACAAAAAAGAATATTTTCGATTTCTTGAAAAATTCAAACGGATTCCAACAGAAAAAAAGCCTGCATAACCTATGCAGGCTTTTTTAATATCCCGGAAAATTTAAACAGGCTCTTAATATCCTCTGATGGCTTTGATTCCCGGAAGAACTTTGCCTTCGATGAACTCGAGCAATGCGCCGCCGCCTGTGGATACATAGGAAACTTCATCCGCGAGGTTGAATTTATTAACGGCAGCTACAGAGTCGCCGCCACCTACAAGCGAGAACGCTCCGGCTTTAGTTGCTGTCGCGATAGCTTTAGCGACGGTTTCGCTTCCATGAGAGAAATTTTCGAATTCAAATACGCCTACAGGGCCATTCCAAAGGATGGTTTTAGACGCCATGATCACGTCAGAGAATTCTTTCTCACCTTTGGGGCCAATGTCGAAACCTGACCATCCGTCAGGAATATTGTTCGCATCGGCGAACCGGGTATTGGCATCGTTTGCGAATTTGTCGCCAAGTTTGGCGTCCGTAGCCAAAACAAGGTTTACATTGTTTGTTTTGGCTTTGGCTATGATTTCTTTGGCAAGATCCAGTTTGTCGTCTTCGC
This sequence comes from Prevotella sp., assembly GCA_031273295.1. Taxonomy (GTDB): domain Bacteria; phylum Bacteroidota; class Bacteroidia; order Bacteroidales; family Dysgonomonadaceae; genus Dysgonomonas. Next base: position 1,281 of record JAISSD010000262.1, on the reverse strand, counting down.
AAAGAGAATTGCCGATTTTGCCGCCTTTGGCTTTTTCGAAAGTAAATGCCATACCTCCACCGATGACAAGGTTGTTTACCCTGTCAAGCAGATTTTCGATAATATCTATTTTGGAAGATACTTTAGAGCCTCCTATGATGGCAGTAAACGGACGGGCAGGGTCTTTCATGATTTTTTCCACTGCATCTATTTCTTTCTGCATCAGGTAACCGAATAATTTGTGGCCGGCATCGAAAGCGTCAGCAATAAGTGCCGTAGAAGCATGTGCGCGGTGAGCGGTTCCGAAAGCGTCGTTTACATACACATCCGCATATGAAGCAAGAGTTTTAGTAAATTCTTTCTGGCTTTCTTTGATTGCTTTTTTTGCGGCCGCTTTTACTTCGTCGCTTGCATCATCGGCCAAACCACGGGGTTTACCTTCTTCTTCGGCATAGAAACGAAGGTTTTCGAGCAGAAGAGCTTCACCCGGTTGAAGAGCGGCGGCTTTCACACCGGCCTCTTCGCCAATACAGTCGTTAGCAAATTGCACATCAACTCCAAGAAGCCTGGATACGTGGGCAAGGATATGTTTCAACGAATATTTTTCTTCTACACCTTTAGGCCGTCCAAGGTGAGATGCGATAATCGGGCTGCCACCGTCAGCTATGATCTTCTTAAGAGTAGGCATAGCGGCACGGATACGGGTATCGTCTGTGATGTTGAAGTCTGCGTCCAAAGGTACATTAAAGTCAACTCTGACGAAAACTTTCTTTTCTGAAAAATTGAATTTGTCAATTGCAATCATGATCGTTTGTAATTAAATATAATTAATATAATTGATTATCAATGTGTTGCTCGTTTGGATATCCCATCCTTAAAAGCGGTACAAATTTACGTAAAAATTAGTGATTTATCTGCAAGAAATTATCGTATATACCATTCAATTCCACATTAATTTTAAGGCGTGTATATAAATCAATTGGTTTATCCTTAAAATGTTTCGTCTTTTTGGAGTTTTATTTTGATATTGTCATAAAAAATGTTTTGTAGTGAAACAGGAATATTTACCCCTAAATACAGAGCAGACCAATCAATTTCCTTTTTGGATATGTATAAGTATGTATTTATCATTAACTTTTGAACTTATTTTTAATGATATTCAAGAAGGTTGTATTTCTTGCACCCGCATCATCTACAACAGCCTCAAAGTCCATTATAAAAATACCTATTGGAAGAGAAATGCGTGGATTTCTCTGTAATACAACTTCTTTATTTCGATAATAAACTTTCCCTTTCGAATAA
>JAISSD010000232.1 GCA_031273295.1 Prevotella sp. | reverse complement strand
ATAAAAATCAGTCATATTTGAGCGTTTATTTTATAATTCATTGATAATATGCAGTTTATAATTCTTGTCTACATTAAACATCAAAATATGAATCGAGATAAATATTTGTAAATCAATTCATTTTGGTACCTGAGTAGTTACTAAAAAATAAAACGTTTTATTTTTTTCTTTCATTTAAAATGTGTACTTTTGCAGGACTTTTACGATACTCTCTTCACTGGTACGGTTTGAAATTAATTTTTTTATATATAAAAACTGTATATCTATGAAGTTTGTAGTATTGTATGGATTAATAACCAGTGTGTTCCTGAGTTTCGCTTCGTGCAGAAACACGGACGACGAGTTCCTGCCTGACGATGTTTTGCCTCCTGTTCCGGAAGGTTATGTGCGCATGCAAATAACTGTTCCGGGTCTTACCCCGGTATCTACTTATGCCTTGACTGATGCCAACGAAATGAATGTATCTACTGTCGATGTGCTGGTTTTCGGTCACTCCGACCAGAAGTTAATATGCAAGGCGGCGGTAACGGAGCCGGCTAAAATCACCGGCAGTAACGTAAAGACTTTTGATGTGGACTTGGGAGCAACAGATGGCCTTACCGGCGTTGATGTGGTGGTTATAGCCAATGCGAATACGGAGGTTAGCGCCGCGGGCTATGCCGTAGGAACAACCCTCCTCTCGAATGTCAAGACTGCCTTAACGTTCAGTTCGTCGGGTAAATGGCCTGTGGATGGCACTAAATCTTTTCCGATGTGGGGAGAGAAGACCGGCGTCGATCTGAGTACAAACACCATAGGAAGTATCAACCTGATACGCAGTATGGCAAGGATAGATGTGGGAGTTAACTTCAACGGTGAAACAGCACAGGCTTTGTCGCCAACTTTCGTCCTCAAGGAGATTTCCTTGTATAACTCTCTTGACAAGGGGCTTATAGCTTCCGGCATCGCTTCTCCGTCCATCCCGTCATCGACTGCCAATGGAGTAATCACCTATACTTATAATGACGCTAACGGATTCAGTAACAACCTCTCGTGTACAAAGACCATTTATATGGCAGAACAATTGGCCGAGCATGCCTCGGGCGACCCGTTATTACGTCCTTTTTTAATCGTCAAAGGCAATTATAACGGCGAAAGCGACTCCTATTACCGCATTGATTTTGTCGACTCCGGCGGCGCCCCCCAGCCTGTCTTGCGTAACCACCGTTACAAATTCAATATCACAACGGTGAAAGGAAGCGGTTATGGCAGCGCTGACCTTGCGAAAGCAGCAACTCCGTTCAATATAACAACCACCCTGACAGCGACGAATGCGGCTAACGAAACTCTTGCATCATATGTTTACGACGGACAGTATGCACTTGGGGTAAGCAAGGATTCCTATACTTTCGACAAAGGTGGCAAATCAAACAATAGCCTGAAAATATCCACTACATATACAAATTATGAGGTTAAGCTTGTGCCGGATACCGACACTTGGTTAACATTTGTCAGCGGTGGCGGTACCGGTGGCCCTACCGGCGAGTTGACTTTCAATGTAGCTGCCAATACTGGCGGGGAGCGTAACACTAAGATTGTCATAACTTCAGGTCGGTTGACGAAAGAAGTAACGGTCGTCCAGACCAATAAAGTCGGTTTTGAGGTAACAGGTATACCGGTTACCGATCCGACGTATTCTTCGGGCTTAGGCTCTTCAAAAACCTGGACGGTTACATCGTCTTATAACTGGTGCGTTAATGTTTCTGATTCTCACGGAATCATTCAAACCTTTCTGCCTAAAGGATCATCTTCGACAACCTCTTTTACTTTTACTCCACTTGCCAGTACGTACTACGCTAAAACGGAAGCCACTTTTACTTTCTTCAGTCCTACCGGCGAGTTTGTTCCGGTAACCAAGACAATTAGCGTGCCTGCAACCTCAAGCCAGTATCTGCCATCAGGTCACGGCGGTTGGGCAGGTAGCAATATTTATTGGACGGGGAGTTACCTGACTTTCGACGACACGAATAACCGCACCAACGAGTCTTACCAGGGCGTATTCTTTCAGTGGGGCAGCCTCATTGGATTGGATCCAAGTTACACGTCGCAAGGCAGCACGTCATGGGGATCCAGTTGCAAGGTATACGTACCCAATTGGAATTATAGTAATCCGACCAGCTCTACTTGGACTGCGACTACTGCCGGCTCCACCTACACTTGGAGCAACATTCCGCGTGCGGACGGCCAAACTTCTGAAAATAAAACAGCTTTTGCTTATCTCACCATGGATGCCGGTGCTACCGCTACTGCCAATACTTCTGTTGGCGGACATGTTCCTGTTAAAGGGAAAAGCGTTGCCAATCAAAAGATGATTGGAGATATTTGTCGTTATTTGACTGAAACGGGCAGGGCTCCGGGATCGACAACAGGAACGAGATGGCGTATGCCTACTGCCGCTGAATTTGCTTCGCCGACTACGGCCAGTCCTGCAATAGCGGCTACAACAGATTATAACCGAGTGGGTACCTTTTCTGGTAGTAATGGTCTAACTACTCTTGTCAATGATGCTACCGGTAAGTGGAAAGTCACAAATTCCAGCACTAACCCCGGACGCCGCAAGCAGTACAGCCATATTTGGACCGCAGGCGCATCCGCCGAGCCGTTCAAACTTGCCGCCGGCGACCAACCATTTTTCCCCGCTACCGGGTACCGTTGCTACAACTATGCTGGCGTGTTGGGCGACGTAGGCTACCTCGGCCGCTACTACTCGTCCTCGCCGGGTGGTTCGCCCGCATACACCTTGTACTTCTTAAGTAACAGCGTTTCGGTCATTGCTGGCAATGACCGAAACCACGCCTTCCCCGTCCGTTGTGTTAAAGAATTGTAGCGCTTGGAAAATTAGTGAATCGCAATGTTATGGCAACGGGTAAAAAAATTCAGTCGGGGTGTTATTAGGAGCGGGCAGCAAGCAGCTTGAAATGAGACAGTAAAAACGGAACGTAATCATTCTGGATACGTTCCGTTTTCTTAATTCCTCATTCTTCATTCCTCCTGGTTTTGTCTTCGCCGCAGTGCAAGTCAATTATTCATATCCAGGTATTCAAATACCTGTCCGCTTATTTGCATCAATGAGATCTCGCACAACTTTGTATTGAACTCAGCCTGAACCAGACGATCCTCTGCTTCCAGTAAACTGTTTTGCGCCTCCCTGAATTCTATACCCGCCAGGTCGCCGAGTTTGTAGCGTTCTATCGCTATTTCATGGTTCTCACGGGCGGTCTCTACGTTCTCTTTTTCCAGATTGGTCAACTCTATATTGTTGTGGTAGGCCATCCACATGTTGGCAAGGTCGGCTTTCAGAGACAGGACGGTTTGCTCATATTCCAGTTGCCTGTTTTCTATTTCGATCCGGGCATTCCGCTGTTTTCTTTTGCGGTTGAAGCCACTGAACAGATTGAATCCGAGAGTCAATCCATAGTTAAGTCCCAATGTCCGCTGATTGTCTATCGTTCCCGCATTGTAAATATTTTTCGTGACGCCATATCCCGCGTTGAATTTCAGATAAGGATAATTTTCACTTTGGGCCGTTTTCAAATCCAGCAGGCTTAACTTTTTATTTTTGCCGGACAACAAAAGAAATGTATTGGCCGACATCATTCCCTGCATTATTTTTTCCCTGTCCAGAAACCGGTTGTATACGATAACGGAATCTTTGGTTTTTATCTTCCGGTCTATGTCGCCCCGCGCCATCATTTTATTCAGCAGTACGCGGGAAGTATATAATACTTCATATTGCTTGATGAGCCTGGAGCTGTCGCTATTGAAGTCTACGCGCGCCTGTTGCATATCCAACCGCGAACCTGCGCCTATTTCATAACGGGCTTCTACTATCCGCAAGCGTTCTTTGGATAATTTCACCGCCGATTTAAGATTTTTCAGTCGGATAGCCTGCTGTATATAATTATAGTATTCGGAAGTGATGTCGGCTATGAAAATTTCGATAGCAAGCCTGGTATTCAGTTCACCCGTTTGTTGCAGCTCTTTCAGCCGGCTGTAATTCGTCTGTATATTAAATCCGTCGAAGATGGTCCAGTTGAGATTTATACCTGCGTTGAGAACTTGATTGTTTACTCCGTTGCCTGCGCTTGTTTCTCCCGATTCGAAATTCTGCTTCACATTGTTTGATGTGCCGGAATAACCGCTTGTGAGGTCTACCTGAGGCAGATAACCCGCATTGCCGACAGTCATATTGTTATCGGAAATTTCCTGTTTCTTTCTTGATATGCGGATGTCGTAATTATTCATCAATCCTTCTTGTATGCAGGCGCTCAAGTCGTAAACATTTTGGGCTTCCGATGCGGCAGGTAATATGAACAATAGCAATATAACGGATAAATATTTTTTCATATATAATTGTAATATAACATGTTAACTGTTAGTCGCAATCCTGTCTTCTTTCTTTTCCTTTTTCCTGCCCCTGTCTGTCGAAATATACAAATACATGGCTGGCACAACGAATATCGTCAGCAATGTAGATACCGCCATCCCTCCGATAACGGCTACTCCCATTGCCATACGTCCGTTAGCGCCTTCGGCGCTGGCAAACACCAGAGGCAGCAAACCCAGCATAGTAGAAAAGCTGGTCATAAGGATTGGGCGGAGACGCTGTACTGCCGCGCCCTGTATGGCTTCGAGTTTGCTCATACCGGCCTCCTGCCGCTGGTTGGCAAACTCAACGATAAGAATACCGTTTTTAGCTACCAGCCCGATGAGCATGATAATTCCAATCTGGCTGAAAATATTCATCGTTATATCTTTTATATACATGAACAGCAAGGCGCCCGCAATAGCCAGCGGAACAGTAAGCATGATGACAAACGGATCTTTGAAACTCTCGAACTGCGCGGCCAGAATAAGGAATATGAGCAATATAGCCAGCACGAAAGCAAACATCAGACTGGACGAGCTTTCCCTGAAGTCTTTCGAGTCTCCTGCCAATGCCGTACGGAAAGTATCGTCGAGCGTTTGTCGGGCTATACGATCCATTTCGTCGAGTCCGGCTCCGATAGTCACACCCGACGATAATCCGGCGGATATTGTAGCCGAGTTGAAACGATTGTAGCGGTATAGTTGCGGAGGCGCCACGCTTTCTTCCAATCTTACCAGATTGCCTAACTGGATCATGTTGCCTGTCAGGTTTTTGAGATAGATCGATTTCAAATCGAGGGGTGTATTGCGTTGCTGGCGGTTTATTTCGCCAAGTATCTGGTATTGTTTTCCATTCATGTAGAAATAGCCCATACGCTGTCCGCTGAGCGCGTATTGCAACGTTTGGCCTATATCCCTCGTGCTTACGCCCAGCAGGGCGGCTTTGTTGCGGTCGATGATGATACGGGTCTCCGGCTTGGTGAATTTGAGGTTCACATCTGCCATCTGAAACAACGGGCTTTCCTGGACTTTTCCCATAAACGCCGGAATAAATTCCTCCAGTTTGGCAATGTTCGGAGCTTGCAGGACATATTGTACAGGCATACTCGAACGTCTGCCGCCGAATGTAGATTGCTGCTGCACGAATGTACGCGCTTCGGTTTCCCTTCTGACGGCTTTAGTCAGTTCGGCGGCGACGTCCATCTGGCTTCTGTTCCTGTCCCTGATGTCGGGCAGGTTCAGGTTTACCATTCCGCCTCCGGTAAATACGCGCATTGTGTTTATAAGCCTTTCGGGTGCAACCGAATCGGCGATGACCGCGATCTTTTCCGTATAGTTCCTGTTATATTCGTAAGTGGAGCCTTCCGGTCCACTGGTTCTGATCGTTATTTGCGAGCGGTCTTCCAATGGCGCCATTTCAGTGGGTATGGCGCCGGCCAGATACCCTATCGCGGCCAGGATCAGGATAATGACAGGCCAAATGATCATTTTGACACGGAGAAATTTACGCAAGGCGTTATAGTAACCGTTTGTCATCCGGATAAAAAACGGTTCGGTCTTGCGATAAAACCAATTGGGACGGTCGTTTTTTTTCAGTAATTTGGTAGACAGCATCGGGGTGAATGTCAGGGCTACGAAGGCCGAAATCAGCACGGCGCCGGCAACCACAATACTAAATTCGCGGAAGAGCCGTCCCGTCATCCCTTCGAGGAATACAATCGGAAAAAACACGGCAACTACTGTAATGGTAGTGGAGATAACGGCGAAGAATATTTCTTTCGAACCCTCTATGCCCGCTTCTTCGGGCGTCATTCCTCCTTCAATTTTGAGATAGATGTTTTCCGTGACTACGATGGCGTCATCTACCACCAGTCCCACGGCAAGCACCACGGCAAGCATGGATAGCACATTGATGGAAAACCCGGCAACATACATTACAAAAAAAGCGCCGACGAGCGATACGGGTATAACCACGCACGGAACAAGGGTTACGCGCCAGTCGCGCAGGAAGAGGAAAATAATTATAACAACAAGCACAAAGGCGATATATACGGTTTCTTCCACTTCGGCAATCGAAGCGCGTATAAATTTGGTGTTGTCGAAAGCCACATCTATCAATACATCTTCGGGCAGGTCTTTCTCCAATTGTTCGAGACGCGCCATGGCTTCGTCCGATATTTCTATCTGGTTTGCTCCCGGCTGGGGTATGATAACGGTACTGACGGCCGGCACACCGTTGCGACGCATAATGCTGCGGTGGTTTTCCGTTCCCAGTTCGGCGGCGCCCACATCCTTGAAACGTACAACATTGAAATTATCTTCCTTGATAATCATATTGTTGAATTCTTCGGGAGTTTGCATCAATCCCAACGTACGGATTGTAAGTTCCAAAGCGTCGCCTTCGATGCTACCCGAAGGCAATTCCACGTTTTCGCGGTCGACCGCGTTTTTTACGTCCATCGGCGTAATACCATACGAAGCCATCTTTACAGGATCGAGCCAAAGACGCATCGAATAACGGTTTTGTCCCCATATTTCCACAGCGCTTACATTTGGTATTGTCTGCAAACGTTCCTTTACCGTTAGTTCGGCTATTTCGCTCAATTCCAGCAAAGAACGTTTTTCGCTCCGGATGCTGATTTGAATAATGGGGTTAGCGTCGGCGTCTGCTTTCGAGACTGTAGGCGGGTCGCAATCGCGGGGTAGAAAACGCTGTGCGCGGGATACTTTATCGCGCACATCATTGGCGGCGGTTTCCAGATCCACAGTCAGCTCAAACTCCACCGTAATACGGCACGAACCCTGGCTACTGTTACTGGTCAGCGATCTGATCCCGGGAATCCCGTTGATATTCTGTTCCAGGGGTTCGGTTATCTGATTCTCTACGATTTCGGCATTTGCCCCGGGATAAGAGACATTGACGGAAATAATGGGATTGTCTATATTGGGATATTCACGTACACCCAGATATGTATACCCAATCAGTCCCAGCAGGAATATGACAAGTACAAATACTGTCGCCAATACGGGGCGTCTGATACTTATTTCGGATATGGTCATGTTTCAATTACGTTTTTTTAGTAAGTTTGAATATCAGTGAATCGGCAAACAGTTTTTTACTTTTGGCTAATCGACCCATCCGTCTATTGTAACAGGCAGACCGTCACGCAATTGCATCACTCCCGTAACCAGCAAGGTGTCGCCAATATTCAGGCCACTCAATATCTGTACAGTAGACGCCGTACGGATTCCTTTTTTCAATGTCGCCTGATGCGCCTTTCCGTCCTTGTAGATATAAGCTATGTCACGTCCCATTTCGGCGATGGTAGAAAGGCTGGGCACAACTATCGTATTTTTTATTTCCTGCAATCTTATTTCCACATTGGTAGAGAGTCCGGGTTTCAGTCTGCCTCCCACATTCGGGTACAAGGCGCGGGCCTTGAGCGTCAGGGTGACTTTGTCGAGATTGGATTCGACGGCATATACAGTGGCGCCATAGGAGCTCAGGTCGTTGTCGAATGTAAAGGTAATGGGCGTACCCGCTTTTATATTGTTCACATAGGCTTCACCAACCGAAAATTCAATTTTCAGCGGTGATATTTTGGTCAGGCGGGTAACTATCGTACTTGGAGCGGCGTATGTACCCTCGCTCACCAAACGCAGGCCTACAATGCCATCGAATGGCGCGCGCAATTCGGTCTGTGCTATACGCGATTCCGTGAGTTCGATGTCGGCCATCAGTTTATCCAACTCTGTGTTGACAGATTCATAGGCTTCCTGACTTACAGCATCTTTCGCCAACAAGGCTTTTTGCCGGAATACACGGTCTTGCGCCAGGGGCGCTTGCGCTTTCAGTTTTTTTAATTCGGCCTGAAGAGGCTTGTCGTTCACTTTTGCCAACAATTGTCCTTTGCGTACCTCCGAACCTTCCTTGAAGTGTATTTCCGTGATTTTACCCGAAGTCTCGAACGACAGGTCTACTTCTTCGTCGGGTATCAACAATCCCTTTTCACGGATCACTTCGGTCAAGTTCTCAGGTTTTAATATCATGGCGTTTACATTCAGTATATTTCGTTCCCTGTCCGGGGCGCCGTTCTGCACAGGAACATTCCCTTCTTTGGAAAACAAGCTTTCTTTTATTTTAGGATAAAATGCCATTCCGGCAATGAGCAACACAATAATAACGACGAGCGCTATTTTCGTTTTTTTGTTCATAATAAATTTCTCTGTTTCGGACTTAAAAATTCTACTCTTGGAGAATGTGACGGCAAGCGGATGAAAAGGTTTAATGACAAAACATAACTTTAGTGTTTATTCACAATTTCCAATGCGCCGATGGCGCAAAACGAAAACAATTGGCAAATCAGCCTGTGACGCAAAGCCGTTCGTAACCTGATTATACTATACTTGGTTATAAATTGAGTTATCGTATAATTGAAAATTGAGAGCCAAACGAGTCTTTAGAGCATCCCCGTTTTCCTTGTTTGCCGTTTTCGCGAGAGAGTGATTTATCGCC
>JAISSD010000231.1 GCA_031273295.1 Prevotella sp. | reverse complement strand
ATATTGTTTTTTGTTACAATCACAAACATATAACCTTTTTTTATTTTAACAACTCTTTTTGCAATTCAATATACACTATATAAGTATTTTATAGGTTTGGGGAATTTTGTCGTGCACCCCTCTTCACCGGTACGGTTTGAAATTAATTTTTTTATATATAAAAACTGTATATCTATGAAACTTGTAGTATTATATGGATTAATAACCAGTGTGTTCCTGAGCTTCGGTTCGTGTAGAAACACGGACGAAGAGTTCGTGCCTGACGATGTTTTGCCTCCGGTTCCGGAAGGTTATGTGCGCATGCAAATAACTGTTCCGGGTCTTGTCCCTGTATCTACATACGCCTTGAGTTCCGTTGATGAAACCAATGTATCGACTGTCGGTGTTCTGGTTTTCAAGGACGGGCCTAATGCCAACGACGACACATACCTGTGTTACGCGGCTGTAACAGAGCCGTCAAAAATCACTGGCACGGGTAGTACAAAGACATTCGACGTGGACTTGCGGGCAGCAGGCAACATTACCGATGCTTATGTGATGGTCGTTGCCAATGCATCGGTTGATACTACCGGCTTTGCCGCCAGTCGCCCCACAAAAGAAACAGTTATGGCGTCCATGACGTTTGCTTCTTCGGGAAAGTGGCATGTAGCTAAAACAAACGATACGGATTTCACTCCTTTACCGATGTGGGGTATGACTGCTTCTCCCGTCTCCCTGGCCGGTGCAAGCAGTATTCCGTCCATTTCCCTGTTGCGCAGTGTGGCAAGAATAGATGTTGGAATCAAGTTCCCCGAAAACCCGGTTGACGGTACGGAAACTGCCGCGGGCTTGGGATCTACCTTTACTCTGGAAGAGGTTTATCTGTACAACTCGCTAAACAAGGGATCGGTAGCTCCATACAGCGGCTACTATTCAGGAACAACGGTTACTGAGCCGTCCATTCCGACTTCACCCGCTCCGGGCATCAATAATTTGCCGGTTCCATCTTATCTGTCATCCAATGGCACGGCTGACGGTTTCAGCGCTGACAAGTTTTCGTGTACCGGAGCAATCTATATGGCTGAACATGCAGCAGGGTCTGACGCTACTCTGTCCACTAACCCTTATCTTGTCGTCGGAGGCAAGTACAACGGATCAGGTACCGTTACCTACTATCGCCTTGACTTTGTCAGCGGCAGCTATCCAAGCCAGACCTTCCTGCCTGTCCTGCGCAATCACCGCTACAGGTTCAATATCACCGGAGTTTCTGGTCCGGGTTATACCTCCGCTGATTTAGCTTCCACCGGTCTTGCTTCCACAAAACCTGTCAATCTGACTTACGATCTGTCCGCCACTGACGAATCACTTACGTCTTATGTCTACGACGGTCAGTATGCTCTTGGTGTCAGTCAGGATAACTATACTCTGGACAACACGGCCAGGACAGGCATTACCCTGCAAGTATCCACCACTTATGAGAAAGGTTATACAGCCGTGTCGAGCAATACAAGCTGGCTGGTAATCACCGGTGGCGCATCCACCAGTGACGCCAACTCGCCCGGTTCACCCACAACACTGACATTCAGGGTAGATGCCAATACCGGCGGACAGCGCGAGGGTACTATTACCATCACTTCAGGCCGGTTAACGAAAGTGATAACCGTCACTCAGAAAAGTACTGCAGACGCGTTCACTGTTACGGCTCAATCAAGTATCGGTTCGCCTTTTGCTGCTAACACCACCAGCAGTACCGCCATCAGGGTGACATCGACTTACAGTAACTGGTGCGTCAGGGTCGACAGCGATCCGGATGCTATTATTTCCAATTTCACTCCTGCCAGAGGGGATGTTGTAACAAGTCAGGTCATTTCCCTCACACTCAAGCCGAATCTGGACTGGTCGAAACCTACCGCCGAGGCTACCCTTACCTTCTTTAGTCCCACCAATGAGTTTTTGGAGCAGTCCAGGAAAGTGTACTTGCAGGCTGGCACGTTCACAGCTCCGCCAGCCAATCCAACGACTCACGGAGATTGGGCCGGCAGTAATATTTACTGGGACTCTTCAAAAGGTTATCTGACCTTCGACGACACTCCTGCCAGTAACCCTGCTGCCAATGCTCCCGGTACTGCCGCCGAGGCTAAACAGGGCGTATACTTTCAATGGGGCAGTCTTGTTGGTCTGGATCCAAGTAGCGCGGCCAGCGCTACCGGCTGGGTTGCCGCTTGCAAGGTATACGTTCCCAATACCGCTTCCTCTACCGGCTGGTCACAACAGACTGCCGGCACAACTGTTGCTCCAGGCGCAGCCGCTACATCCGCCAACTATTTCACCAACTGGACTACCAAGATACCGTATGTGAACACAGCCGCTACCGCTAATAGAAGTCAGGCTTATCTCTCCACCACGGCCCATGATCCTGCTGCATGGAAGGGAGATATTTGCCGTTATCTGACTGAAACGGGCAAGGCGCCGGGATTGAAAACAGGAACGAAATGGCGTATGCCAATCGCCGACGAATTCGGAGCGGCCGGTGATTATGCGACGGTGGGTAATTGGTCTTCTAGTATCACCACTAATACTTCCATCGCCGGTACTTATGGTCAGTGGCCGGTCACGTATAGCAGCATCTATCCCGGTGTCCGCAAGAATACTCCCGGCGGTACCGGCGCCTACCGCCCTTTCTTTCCTGGCAACGGGTATCGCAGCTCCGCTAACGGTGCGCTGACCCAAGTAGGCTACGGAGCCTACCCATGGTCGTCCTCACCTGGTGGTGATACGAGCGCGTACGGTCCAGACATAGCAGCATAGCTATTAACTCCAACGACACCCGGACGTTCGGCCAAGGCGTCCGTTGTGTTAAATATTAGTAGCGTCGGCAGCGTGAGCGCATTCATTCGATTTATTTTCTCCCTGCTTTTACGCGGGGAGGAAATAAAATCGCTGTCAGGCAGTCAATTTTTTTGCCCCTCGTATTTTAAAAGTATCTGTCTATCGGTAAGCCTGCCGGATTTAAAAATGATGAACTAAACATTTTTAAATCAGCAATAAAAGACATGAATAAAAGGCTGCAAGTTCTTTTTGTTTCTATGGATTGATATTTTTAACTTGGTAACTTAAAATTGTAGTTTTTTTTAGAAGGCGGTTTAGTCCGCTCTTTTTTTTATATCCTCTATTATGCCTTGCAATTCCTCAAAAATACCGATCCATAGTTGTTTTTTCAGGCTTGATGCATTATCAATATTTATAAAAAATATGTTTTACAATATGTTTTTTTATTTGGAACGGTTTAATTTATGTCGTTTCTTTGCATTGATAACCAAACAATCTTTATTTACCTTAAAGCCTGGTACCTGATTTAATCCACATATAAGAGGAGGTTTCGATTTAGGAACTTCCTCTTATGGCTTTTTAGTAAATTTTACCGCAGCCCAGAGGTCTTTTTCCGTATTGTAATCGAATGTCAACCCGTTTTTACCGCACTCTTCTTTTATGGCAGGGATGTCTTCCACATAAAAACCGCTCATGTATAGTACGCCGCCTGCATTAAGCGCCGCTGCGTAAGAACGAATGTCGTTCAACAAAATATTACGGTTAATATTTGCCAGAATAATATCGAATTTCGTATCTCCCAACAATTCCGCGCCGCCTGTTTTTACCGTCGCATTGCCGATATTATTCAATTGAAGGTTTTCAATGGCATTATTGCATGCCCATTGGTCGATATCTATAGCCATTATAAATTTAGCTCCCCGCATAGACGTCAATATGGCCAGTATGGCTGTGCCTGCGCCCATATCAAGAACCGATTTACCGGTGAAATCGCCTTTCAGTATTTCCCGTATCATCAATTCGGTGGTCTGATGGTGGCCGGTACCGAAAGCCATTTTAGGATCTATGTATATATTGTAATCGTAGATTGCAGGAACATTGTGGAATGTACTTTGGATGATGCATTTATTATCTATGATCAACGGCTGGAAATAGTTCTTTTCCCATTCTTCGTTCCAGTTCCGGTCTTCTATACGTTTGTATGTATAAATGATTCCGGATTCGACAGGCAGCGCGCTCAACACAAGATCCAACTCTTCCACGCTAAATATATCGCTTGGGATATATGCTGTGGTTCCGGATTCGTTTTCAACAAAACTTTCGAATCCGATTTCCGCGATTGTCGCTGACAGTACGCCGTTGACGATCTCGTTATTTGGCGTACATATAAATTTTACTTCAATATAATCCATGACAATAATTAGTTTATGCAAATGTACGTTTTTATTCTTGCTTCAGATTTAAGAAACGGAATATCTGCGTGATAAAAAAAATTAACATTTTTATTGCATTGCAACTTAACCCTTTTTGTATATTTGTGTTTTCAAAAACAAACTGATACAAAATAAGTCAAAGACAGTATAAACCTAACAACAGAAAAAACATGAGACTATTATTCCTGGCTATTGTCGCATTATGCGTATCGCCTTCGTATTCCCAAGAATCAACCGATCAGAAAGACTCTGTTATCCTGTCGGATAGCTTGGTCGCAGATGTAGCGGAAACTGCCGAAATTGTAAACAAACAATCGAACAAAGCCTTTCTTTCCCACCTTAGCGTCGCTGTACGGGCTTCGACAATGGGAGTCGGACTGCAAGTGGCGACGCCGATAAATGATTATCTCAAATTACGTGCGGGCATTGACTTTGCCGGTTACAAAACAAGTGCATTCAATATAGATTTGAGTGATCCTGACGGAGTTTTTAATACATCATTCGGCTATGTACCGCAGTACAGGATGGACGGAGAATTGAACTTCACCAATGGAAATATTTTAGTGGATTTTCATCCGACAAAAGGAATTTTCCATTTTACTGCAGGGGTATTTATTGGTACAAATCAACTGAAGGCTCGCGGCTTTCTTGTAGATTCCAAGGGAGACCGGGTAAAGTTAAAAGAAGGAGTAACCAAATGGCCAGAGATTGATTTTGAGGGGTATCAGTTAATTTTGGACAACGCCAATCTGGACGCGACCTTGCAACTGGGAAAAACGATTAAACCATATTTTGGACTCGGACTTGGCCGCTCGATAGCAAATAAGCGCGTGGCTTTCAAATTCGAATTGGGTATGATATATCAGGGTGATTATTCTATAAAACAAAACGGGAAGGAAGTAAAGATTGTGGAAAATGTATCTGAAAATTTCGAAGATATTGGCGATTACACCAAATGGTTGAAGTGGTGGCCTATGCTTAACTTCCAGCTGTCTTATAAAATATTTTAACCGGAAAAATCAATCCGGAAATGCTAAAGAGTCGCTCTGAAAAAGCGGCTCTTTCGTATTTTGAAATGCATTCTTTTTATAAAGGTTTAATTCGAAGTTCCGCTGCGAAGAGTTCCAAATAAAAGAAAAAGAGCGCCGGAATTCTATGATTTTTTTCGTATACTATACTTGGTTATAAATTGAGTTATCGTATAATTGAAAATTGAGAGCCAAACGAGT
This sequence comes from Prevotella sp., assembly GCA_031273295.1. Lineage (GTDB taxonomy): Bacteria > Bacteroidota > Bacteroidia > Bacteroidales > Dysgonomonadaceae > Dysgonomonas. The sequence continues at coordinate 58 of JAISSD010000231.1, read as the reverse complement.
CTTTAGAGCATCCCCGTTTTCCTTGTTTGCCGTTTTCGCGAGAGAGTGATTTATCGCC
>JAISSD010000210.1 GCA_031273295.1 Prevotella sp. | reverse complement strand
AGACTTTTCTTCGTTCTTTCGGATTTTGACCGGTGTATTTGATCGGTCGGTCGCACCTTAAAGAAATTTTTTAACACCAAGAGCACAAAGGTATCACAAAGGGCGCAAAGAAAATGCTTTGCATACTTTGCGCTCTCTGCGTTAAAACACAACTTTTGCATGCCCGTTTCAAAGCAATATTTCGTCGGGGATATATCGCCCGGTAGAAAAACAGGACAACCACACTTTATAAAAAACCGCAATAAATTCTTTAACACAACGGACGCTGAACCCGTACGCACGGGAGTTGTCGAACCAGCTGGTCACGGAGTTACTGTAGAACTCCAAATCGGCCCCGTACGCACTAGTGTACGGCGAGGAAGACCAATAGTTGCCTTGGTTGCCTACGCTGCCCAGCCCGCCGCCATTGTAGTTACGCCACCCGGCAGCGGGAAAGAAGCGGCCACTGGATTGAATGTATTTGCGGACAGGACAATGATCCCTGAACGCGAATACAGCCTTGATATATAACCAACCGGAAGTATGTTTTCTGTTCCTGTTGGCGGGCCGCTGAATTTATTTGCCACTCTTCCATCAGGTGTAACCTCTGACGAAACTCCGGGCTTGGTTTTTTCTTGAACGGGAAATTAGTTTTTAGATGAATTAAATTCAACTAATTTATGCATGCAATCGATTCTCTTTTGATGGAAAATCCCGATATTTTCTTCAACGTACTGCGTGACATTGCTGATTTTCAGTGGTTTCATAATCTATATTGGGTTCAAATAAAGTTAATTTTACCGGTTCAAGTTTACTTTTTACCTTTTCGTAGTATTCGGGGAGAACTTCGATTCCAATGGAGTTCCGGCTCATCCTTTGTGCAACAAAATTTGTTGTACCGGACCCCGTAAAGGGATCAAGTACCATATCCCCTTCTTTCGTAAATAGTTTTATAAACCATTCCGGCAGACCTTCAGGGAATGCAGCGCTGTGATCTTTATTGGCGCATTCGGTAGCCAGATGCAGTACATTGGTTGGATAAGCTTTGTCTCTGTAGAGCCAGTTAGATATATTTTTTCCAAATCCGCTTCCTACCCGTGATTCATCTCTCGTTTTGTCCGTATTGTTCAGGTTTTTGAGCCGCGATTTTGCCCAATCCCCCATAGGAACCATAACCTCTTCCTGATACATGTTAAATTGCTTTTCTTTATTGAATTGCAGAAGTCTTTCCCATGAATCGCGGAAACGATTAGGCCATTTTCCCGGATAGCAATTTTTTTTATGCCAAATAAATTCTTCCGTCCACAGCCAGCCTTGTTTTCTCATTTCAAGAATGAGTTCCAGTACATAAACGCTTCGTTCTCCCTCCACAACTTTTTCCTTTATATTCAAAACAAAAGTCCCGGTTGGTTTAAGAACCCTCAACAATTCATTCGAAACGGGCAAGAACCATTGTACATACTCATCCGGTTTTATACCTCCGTATGTATTTTTTCTCTGATCGGCATAAGGCGGCGAGGTAAAAACAAGATCCACGGAGTTGTCAGGAATCTTTTTCAATACTTCCTTGCAATCTCCCAGGCGTATATCTGTATTAATTCTCATATCCAATCCTGTATATTATTCTCCGGTAAAGTTAGCGAATATTTATGAGACAGGAGTATTTTATAATTTTATGGATGCATTTGCGTCAATCGCTTGTCGTGTATCGGCTTGATTAAATGTTAAATTATCAGTAAAAAAATAATCATTGTCATTGTATTTTAAAAAATGTATATAAATTTGCATCATAGTTGCATAGGCAATCAATTGTTGATTGATTAGAATAATTCCGGTATGATTAAAAAAAATTGTGGGGCAATTCTTCTTTTTATATTTGTTTTTAACACAAATATTGTTGCGCAGCGGCTCCTTGGCCTGGAGCAATGCCGCCGGTTGGCAATAGAAAACAACAAGACTCTGAAAATAGCATCGGAGCAGGAGAAGATTGCATATTACAACAAGAAAGACGCGCTGGCTAAGTTTTTTCCCGAAATACAGTTTCTGGGAAGTTATATGCGTAATCAGAAAAACCTGCATCTTATTCCATCGTCGGCTATACCCGACGCTATCTATTTGCCTGTGCCAATTGGCGAAATATCTGCCATTCCCATTCCGGAGGACTTGAGAGACGCTATCTGGAAATTGGGTGAAGTGGATATAAAAAATATCCGGGCAGGAGGCTTCAACCTTACTCAACCCATATTTACGGGCGGAAAAATAATCGCTTACAACGACTTGCGCTCTTATGCGGAAGAGCTTGCCAAAACAATGAAAGAAACCCGAATGGCAGACGTCATTGCAGAGGCGGATAATGCGTACTGGCAAGTGGTGTCTGTTGCCAACAAGAAGAAACTGGCCGAATCGTATGTGCAATTGATGAAAAAAATGGATTCCGATATTTCAGCTATGGAACAGGAAGGGGTTGTCGCCAAGGCAGACAGATTATCTGTAAACGTGAAACTGAACGAAGCTGAAATGACGCTTGCCAAAGCAGAGAACGGACTGAGCCTTGCCAAAATGCTGTTGTCTCAAATTTGTGGATTGGAGATCAGTGATGCGATCGTTTTGCAAGATGAAAATACGGATGATCTGATTGTTGACGGGGAGAATGAGATCATACCCGATGTAGCCGGAGCATTAACCGACAGAACAGAAATAAAAAGCCTTGAGCTGGCGGCAAAGATATACGGCAAACAGGAAAAAATTGCGCTGGCCGACCTTATGCCCAATGTGGTATTAACGGCCAATTACCTCTGGTCAAACCCGAATTTGTTTGATGGATATGAAAAGAAATTCAAAGGCATGTGGAATGCGGGAATAGTGGTAAAAGTACCGCTAAACTTTTTCTCCGGCACGGCAAAACTGAATGCGGCAAAAGCCGAAACACGTATCAAGCGGTTTGAACTGGCCGAAGCAAAAGAGAAAATCACGCTTCAAATAAACCAATCGGCATATAAACTGAACGAGGCGAACAAGAAACTGGTCTCTACCCGGAAAAATACGGAGAAAGCCGATGAAAACCTGCGATACGCCAATGCGGGATTCGAAGAGGGCGTTATTGCCGCATCGGATGTAATGGTCGCGCATACGGCATGGCTTGCCGCCCATGCCGACAGAATAGACGCGCAAATAGATGTTATCCTTTGCCGGTTATATCTGAACAAAGCCTTGGGCCGTAAACAACAGTCTCCCCAATCCCTCAAAAGGGACAACCGGGAGGGTGAAAGATAAATGAAAAAATTTACCGGTAAACCGGAATTCTAAAAAACTTGTAAACCGTAACCAATAAAAAGATGGATGCAGAAAATAAAAAATTAGCGCCGAAACTTGTTCCCATCCTGGTTTTCGCCATAGTGATCGTAGCAGTGGGCCTTTACGGGTTCTTTTTCCTGAACCGGGAAGACAATATCATACAGGGTGAAGCCGACGTGACGGAGGTGCGCATATCCAGTAAAGTGCCCGGACGGATATCCCGGTATCTGGTAGCCGAAGGCGGCTTTGTGAAAAAAGGCGATACGCTGGCGATACTCAGCATCCCCGATATCGACGCCAAACTGGCGCAAGCCAGTGCAGCCGAGCAGGGAGCCGCCGCCCAAAACCAAAAAGCCATAAAAGGAGCGCGCGCAGAGCTGATACAAGGCGCTTACGAAATGTGGCAAAAGGCTAAAGCAGGCGTCGACATAACCCGGAAATCATTTACCCGCGTAAGAAATTTGTATGACAAAGGAGTAGTGACAGCTCAAAAACGTGATGAAGCAGAGGCGCAGTTCAATGCTGCCGTTGCTACGGAAAAGGCCGCGAAATCCCAGTATGACATGGCTGTGAACGGAGCCGAAAGAGAAGACAGGGAAACTGCATTGGCCTTACTGGACAGGGCTAAAGGCGCGGTTGCCGAGGTGGCGTCATATGTTTCGGAAAGCTACCTGATCTCGCCGGTTGATGGTAAAGTGACCGAGAAGTTCCCCAACGAGGGCGAGCTTGTAGGTACGGGCGCGCCAATCATGAATGTAGCCAAACTGGATGACAAATGGGGATCGTTCAATATCCGCGAAGATCGCCTGAAAGACTATAAAGATACAGGCAAAACATTCAAGGCTTATGTGCCTGCGCTGGATCAGCATGTGGAAATGACCGTCTATTATGTCAAGGATCTCGGTTCATACGCCGCATGGAAAGCAACCAAAACAACGGGACAATACGACCGCAAGACTTTTGAAGTGAGAGCGCGTTTCAATGATAAGTCAATAGATGTACTTCCGGGAATGTCGTTGATCATAAAAGAATAAGATGAATCGGGAAACAGGCATATTCGCGATATTCAAAAGGGAATGGTTGCGCATTTCTTCTTCTAAAATATGTATTTGGGGAATATTTGTCGCGCCCTTGTTATCCACGATCGTCCTGTTGTGGATGATGAATAGCGGATTGCCGTCCCGTATCCCTGTTGCTGTTGTCGATTTGGATAATACAACTGTCACGCGTGGGCTTGTTCGCCGGCTGGACGCTTTTGAGAAGACAAATATCCAGTACAAAAGCCTGTCTTTCAGAGAAGCAAGGCAACAAATGGAGCGGATGGAAATATATGCGATATTGACTGTTCCGAAAGATTTTACAAAAGACGCCATATCAGGCGCCCGTCCCAGGCTGGTTTATTATACCAACAATGCATTTCTTATATCCGGCTCGCTTTTATTTCAGGATTTAAAAACAATATCCACTCTGGCTTCGGCTTCTATCGGATTACAGACTGCCGAAGCAAAGGGGTTTACGGAAAACCAGATAATGCCGGTATTGCAACCGGTTACAATCGGGGCGCATCCGCTGGGTAACCCGTGGCTCAACTACTCTGTCTACCTGAATAATATATTGCTGCCCGGAATACTGCAACTTGTCATACTCATGTTTACCATATCTTGCTTTGGTTCGGAGATCAAAGCAGGTACGGGCCGGAAGCTGGTGGAAACGGGAGACAACTCCATACTGAAGGTAATTGCCGGTAAATTGTTGCCGTATACCGTTATTTATACAGGTATCGCGCTATTTTTTATGACGGTACTTTATTGTATCAATAATTTCCCGCTGCATAGCGGTTTCCTGCCGATGTTTTTGAATTATCTCTGCCTGATCCTGGCCGCACAAGGAACGGGCGTTGTGTTGTTGGGGATATTCCGTAACTATCGCTTGTCTTTAAGCATTGCCAGCCTTGTCGGAATGGTATCGTTCTCCATCGCGGGATTCTCGTTCCCCACATTGGCGATGGATGGAAGCTTGAGTGCGTTGAGCAATTTTTTTCCGCTGCGCCATTTCTTCCTGATATATGTCGATCAGGCGCTCAATGGCATTCCTGTAGGCTATTCCATGTATCGGTACGCGGCTTTACTGGCGTTTGTGCCGTTTGCTTTCTTTTTCTTCGGCGTCGTTAAAAAGATGCTGACGGACAATATCTATGAAGAGTAAGGATAAAAAACACGCCAGGAAAATATGAGAAAATTACTGCTTGATATATACTATGTCTGGATCAATGAATTAAAGGTCGTTTTTAGGGATGAAGCCGTGATCCTGCTATTTTTTATTGTGCCGTTTGCATATCCTGTCTTGTATGGTTTCATATATAACAACGAGACTGTGCATGAGGTTAAGGTTATTGTCGTGGATGATTCCAATTCCGCCTTGTCGCGGGAATTCAGACGGAAGGTGGATGCTACAGCCGATGTAAAGATCATCGGTTATGCTGCAGACATGGAAGAGGCAAAGGAAGCCATGCGAAGAAAGGAAGCTTATGGCATTATGCATATACCGGGAGATTTCAGCAAGAGGATAAATACCCGGCAACAGACACAGATAAGCGTGTTTTCCGACATGAGCAGCCTGCTTTTTTATAAAGCGATGCTGCTGAGCGCTACAGAAGTATCTCTTGATATGGGAGCCGGCATCCGTGTGGCGGAAACAGGGAGTGGGAGCAGGGAAGAAGACGCGGCGACACGCCAGACTGTGGAAAACCAATGGGTAGCGATGTATAACCCGCAAAACGGCTTTGCAAGTTTCCTTGTCCCTGCCATTTTAATATTGATCATACAGCAGACGCTTGTATTGGGGATTGCCACAATTACGGGTACTCACAACGACAAGAAGCGTTTTACCGTTGCATCGCATACTGCGCAAGGCAAGAATGTGCATCCGGTGAAGCTGACTGTCGGAAAAGCTTTCTGTTATGCATCCATATATATGCTCGTATCCGTGTGGGCGCTGAGGGTGATACCTTACATATTCAAATTTCCCCAGACAGGCGATCCGTTTACTATCGCCGCCTTCCTGATGCCGTTTTTGCTGGCGGCCACATTCTTCGCCATGACATTGTCCTACTTTTGCTCGCAACGTGAATTCGGTATGATGCTGTTTGTTTTTACCAGTGTGCTCTTCGTCTTTATTTCCGGTATTTCGTGGCCATGGACTGCCATTCCCGATCCTGTAAAGGCTATTGCCTGCATTGTCCCGTCTACTCCGGGTATTCACGGCTTTATAAAAATAAACACAATGGGGGCTACCCTTGCCGATGTATGGCCTGAATACATCTTGCTATGGATACAGGCGGGAGTGTACTGTATTGCTGCCGTATTCATGTATAAATGGTGGATACGAAACTATGATCCCGAATATAAGGGAACGGCGAGAAAGTAAAGGGCGTTAAAAAAAACTATGTTTTTAACAAAAACACAAAAGAATATCAATTTTATGGTGGAAATATTATCCGGAAAGCCTGCCAAGTTGAGAGATCGGTTGGTTTCCCGGATACCTGTTTGGAGGATAAATTTACTCTGTTCCCCCCGTCTTTTTGCCGTATCCGGTATTCTGTGCACATGCTTTCGTTTGAAGCTTCATCAGATGCGGTCCAATACTTTCTTTATCAGATCTTCAATGGATCCTTTGTAATTGGCATTGGATTTTCCGGCAAGACGGTTGGCTATAATCGTGCATACCGTCATGGCGCGATGCCCCATCAATCTTCCAAGACCGGCAAGCGGGGCGCTTTCCATCTCGTAATTGGTGATCATATCCTCTCCGAACCGGAATGTTTCTATCTTGCCGTTCAGTTCCGGATTGGCCAGCGGCACGCGTACATAGCGTCCTTGCGGTCCATAGAATCCGATCGCGGAAACAGTCACGCCTTTTATCATGTCGTATCCGATGCGCTCTATCAATTCTTTATCGGCTTCAACGACATATGGCGAACAGTGTTGAGGATTCCAGCCCGCATGCTTCTTGAATGCCGCTTCAAAATCGTTCACTGTAATATTGTTCCGGCCTTCGTAGTAGTTTAACACGCCATCGAAACCGATTGATTTTGCCGCAACGACATACGATCCTATAGGGCAATGCGGTTGCAGACCGCCTGATGTACCTACACGCACCATTGTCAGCTGCTTAAAGTCTTTCTTTACTTTGCGTGTTTTAAGATCCACATTCGCCAGTGCATCCAATTCTGTCAGAACAATGTCGATATTGTCGGGCCCGATACCGTGCGAAAGGGCGGTTATGCGTTTACTCTTGTAAGTTCCGGTGATAATATGGAATTCGCGGCTTTGGGTATCACATTCTATGGCGTCGAAAAAAGATGCGGCAAGTGTAACCCTGTCGGGATCGCCCATCATGATTATCTTGTCCGATAGCTGTTCGGGCCTGATATGGAGATGGAATACACTGCCGTCGCCATTAACAATCAATTCGGAATCCGGTATTATTCGCATGGCTTCTGTATTTAAGGAACGAAGATACAAAAATTCAAGCTTGGCGCAACATTCGCGACAAGGTCAGGGAAATGTTTAATACTGTATTTCAAGAAAACGAAGATACAAAAATTCAAGCAAATCATTTGATATGCCATAAAATAATATATTCCGTTTTTATTCCGTTTGTGTACGGCTATTAATAATTGACATGGCGATGTATAATAATATTCCTCCGGCAATTCCCAATATTCCTATATATGCAGTCAGGCCGATCATAAATATTATCAGGAAGTAGCGATACTCATTCCCCTTAAACTTTATATTTTTGACTTTCAGGGAAAACATGGGGATTTCCGATACCATCAATGATGAAAAAACCAGTATGGCAACAAGAACGGTATACATCAATAGCGGGGTTATCATTGGCGCATCGTGAACCAATCCGTAGCAGAAACTCACCCAAAATAACGCATTTGCAGGAGTATTAAGCCCGATAAAAGATTCCGACTGGCGCTTGTCGACATTGAATTTAGCCAATCTCAATGCGGAAAAAACTGCCAGTATGAAAGCCATGTATGGCAGATAGCCGGTAATGACAGGATGTTGAGAAATACAAATGATATTCCGGGATAAAAAATGGAACAATGCCATGCTTGGAGCTATGCCAAAACTGATAACATCCGCCAAAGAGTCCAGCTCTTTACCCATCGGGGAGTATGCTTTCAATAAACGGGCTGAAAAGCCGTCGCAGAAATCGAAAAATGCCGCCGCTATAACCCATACCACAACCCATGCGTATTCGCCTTGAAAAGCCATGACAGTTGCTATACAACCGGAAAACAGATTGAAAGAAGTGAATACATTGGGTATATGCCTTTTCATGCCGATATTATTTAAATTTAGCTATAACAGTTTGATTTCCTGTTACTTTCTGGTCCATTTTTACTAATATTTCGGTACTCGAAGGAAGATAAACATCTACGCGGGAACCCAGTTTGATGAAGCCTAAATGTTCGTCGATGTGCGCCATTTCCCCTACCTGGGCATACGTGACGATACGTCTGGCCATAGCGCCGGCAACCTGACGCAAAAGTATCCGGTACTTGCCGTCTTCTGTTTCCATTACAATTGTCGAACGTTCATTCTCTGTGCTTGATTTGGGTAGATAAGCGGCTGTGAAACGTCCGTCGTGATGCTTCGTCATCAACACTTTTCCGTTTATCGGATACCAGTTGGCATGGACATTGAAAGGCGACATAAAGATGGAAACGACAATCCGTTTGTCTTTAAAATATTCTCCTTCGTATACTTCTTCTATGGCGACAATCTTTCCGTCGGCCGCCGCTACAATAATACCATCCGTGTTTCCATTAAACCGGCGGTATGGACTTCTGTAAAAGTTTAGCACTACAAGGAAGACAGTCAGGGATATGCTTCCTGCAAGATAAGACAGTACGGAATGATGAAAAAAACACCACAAAGCTCCATTTAGCAGAACCAGTATGATGAGGTATGTTGTTAAAACGCCGCGCCCTTCGTGATGAACTTTCATTATTGTATCTTGTAAAACAATTTTATTGTAAGCTGCAAAAGCATCTTTACCTGATGATGTGATTATAACACATATAAAGAACTGATCGATTCGTTGGAAAGCACGCGCCTGATTGCATTTGCAAAGACGTCGGCTACCGATAATATCACAACTTTTTCACATTTCTTGGAGTAAGGGATACTGTCAGTAAATACCATTTCGGTAAGGCCCGATAACTCAACCCGTTCCGAAGCCGGATCAGACATTACTGCATGGCTGGCTACAGCGCGGACAGAACGCGCCCCGCCGGCCATCATCAGATCGGCGGCTTTGGTAATTGTTCCTGCCGTATCCACAATATCGTCCACGAGCAAGACGTCCATACCTGCGACGTCTCCGATAATATGCATTTCGGATACTTCATTTGCCTTTTTGCGCAGTTTGTAGCAAATAACCATAGGCATGCCAAAATACTTGGCATACGAACTGGCCCGTTTGGTTCCGCCTACGTCCGGCGTTGCAATAACAAGATTGTCGCGATCCAACGATTTGATATACTCTACAAATATAGCCGAAGCATACAAGTGGTCAACCGGGACATTGAAGAAACCCTGAATCTGGTCGGCATGCAAATCCATGGTTATCAGCCTGTTTATGCCCGAAGCGGCAAGCATGTCAGCTATAAGTTTAGCTCCTATAGACACACGCGGCTTGTCTTTGCGGTCTTGCCTTGCCCAGCCGAAATAGGGGATCACGGCAATAATGGAATGCGCAGAGGCTCTTTTGGCCGCGTCTATCATCAACAGCAGTTCCATCAGATTATCGGAAGACGGAAATGTAGATTGTACAAGGAATACCTGGCAGCCTCTGATCGACTCTTCGTAAGAAACGGAGAATTCGCCGTCGGCAAAACGCTCGATATTCATTTTACCAAGAGGACACCCTAAACTTGTACAAATTTTTTCAGCTAAATAACGGGATCTTGTTCCCGAAAAAATTTTGAAAGGCATACTACTTTCCATTGTTTCATTAATCTTTTAGATAATTACAGGTCATTGTTTTGTTATATATAAAATGTAAAATTAGCAAAAACAAATCACTCTAGCCATTATTGTCCTGTAGAAAATTTAATGATTTTTCCCGAACAGGCTTCCATATCGATATGCAGAGCCTTATCCCGGCGTGAACTCAATAAAATTTTCTTCTTTGAAAACAATTCTTTGGCGGTTTTTATTTTTTGCGGCTCTATGCCCATATAGTCGAATGCTTCCGGTGGAATATGCACCGATACTTCTGTCGCATGCGATGCGAAATTGGCTATCACCAATATAAATTCCTTTTTACCGGAACGCAAAAAAGCATATTGTTTGGTTGAATCAAACCCGGGATTTTCGTAATTGGCATACATCAGGTCGAAAAATTTGCCCGAATTGACGCTTTCCTCTTCTTTCGCTATTTGTATCAGCCGGAGATAAAATTTACGCAATCTCGCCTGTTCCCCGGTCAGATTTGTATTTCCGAAGGCGCCGTTGTTTCGCCAGTTGTGGATAGAATCCACAGACCAGTAATCGAAAATAGTGGTGCGTCCGTCAAGCCCGCTGAAACCTTCTTTATCCATGCCGCGCTCGCCGAGTTCCTGTCCAAAGTATATCATTACAGGATTGGTATGCATTGTGGCCGCGACGATCATTCCGGGAATAGCCTTGAAAGCATTGCCGGCAAAGAAATCGGAAGCAATGCGCTGCTCGTCGTGGTTTTCGAGGAAATTCAGCATCTTCGGTTGTAACTCTCCTGTGCGTTGCCAGCAGAAAGTAATTTCCGAAGCCGGTTTTTTTCCGCATATAATATCGCGGAGCGTATCATATAGATCCACCTTGTCATAGAGATAGTCGAATAAACCCCGGTGCACATAATTATGATATTGAGCCGGATTGTATACTTCGGCAATAAAAACAAGCGATTTGTTCTTTGCCTTGACTTCAGGTATGACTTGGTTCCAAAACTCAACAGGAACCATTTCCGCCATATCGCAGCGGAACCCGTCAACTCCTTTCGACGTCCAATACAGGAGGATATCTTTCATTTTCAGCCATGTATCCGGAACCGGCGTGAAATGGCCGATACGTCCATTGCCATAGTCTACCCCGTAATTTAGTTTAACGGTTTCATACCAGTCATTTATTCCGGGTTTGTTTGTAAAACAATCATTCCCTGTTACTTTCGCAGGATATTCCACATAGGCATCGTCGTCTTGCCGGACCGGAAATTGCAGTTCTAATTTCCGGTTTGGTATATAATAGAAATTATTTCCGGGACCGAAAGCGATAGTTGTATCGTCTCCTTCTCCGAAGTCTCTTGTTTTTTCAGGCTTGGCGTCTGAATGATATTGACGGGCAACATGATTGGGTACAAAATCTATTATCACTTTCATCCCGTTTTTATGCGTTCTGTCCACCAGCTCTTCAAATTCGGCGATTCTGTTTTCAACTGCGTCCGCAAGGTCGGGCGACACATCGTAATAGTCGCGTATGGCATAGGGAGAACCGGCATTGCCTTTCACCACATCCGGATTGTCTTTCCTTATGCCAAATGCTGAATAATCGGTTTTGGAAGCATGTTCCAGTATGCCGGTATACCAAATATGGGTGAATCCCATTTTCTTTATTTCTTTTAAAGCCTTGTTGTCGAAACCGGAAAATTTGCCGACTCCGTTTTCTTCCGGCGTACCGTTTTCCTTGTTTAAATTCTTATTATTACCGAATAGTCTGGGAAGTACCTGATATATAAAAATTTTTTCTTTCATCTATGAATGTTTTGGACTGCAAATATCCGAAATATTTATTTAGGGCCTGTTTAGAAACTGTCTGAATTTTAGTCAATGAAACATTTTAGCTCTGAAACGGCTCTTTATTTGCCGGAAATTTTATTGTTTGTACAGGCATGGCACGCCCGTCTCTACGCCTTTTTGACCGCAAAACGGCCCGTTTTATATATCGGGATCATATTCCTGAAAAATTTAAACAGATCCTGTATTTTCCGCAAAAGCGGGAAAATCTTTTGACAAGGCTTCTTTGTTTTCTTTAAAAAAATCCAGAGCAAGCTCGTATCCGGCCTGATAGATCTCTTCCACATGTTCGAGGTCGAACATCGAATATCGGGAAAGTGAAGCCGACTCTATCAGGTAATCGCAAAGGTTGCGGTCGAGCAGCGTATTCGAACCCGACATGTAATGAAACGATCGTTCGGCGATGTATTTTATGGAACTCCGGAATTCGGATTTGGTAATTGGGCTTGCGTTTACCCCGATTATCTTTGCACATTCGCGGCGTATTGTCGAAACCGGGAAATTCTTGAATAATCCCCCGTCTACATAGTAGCGCTTGTTGATTTCGACCGGCCTGAATATGATGGGGACAGAACATGAGGCTATTACAGCCGGTATCAGGGGCCCGGAAGAAAAAACTTTACTTTCACCGTGTTCTATATCCGTGGCTACTACATGTAACGGAATCTTTAATTCTTCAAAAGTATTTGATTTTAAATGCTTTTTCAGGAAGGATTGAAAACCGTCGCTCTTGAAGAATCCTCCGTGCGGTATGGTAAATTCCGCAAATTCACGGAAGACTTTCTTCTTGAAGAATGATATTATTTCTTTTGGCTTGTGTCCGTCGGCATACAATACCCCTGCAAAAGCGCCTGCGCTGGCGCCTGAAATGATTTCCGGATAGAGACCCTTTTCGTTAAGCGCCTGCAATACGCCAAGGTGGGCAAAGCCTTTGGCTCCGCCTCCACTGAGGGCGACTCCCAGTTTATAGATGTTTTTGTCAAGACTCATTTTATTGTATAACGCCAAATTAATTTGATGCAAATTTAGTCATAATACTCTTATCCATGAAACTGTTGATAATAAATTGATATTGAAATGTTCATCAAGGGATATCCGCCATAAAACCTATGTGAATTAAATTTGCGTTCATACTGCTTTTGTTTTAAATGATTGCGTCAATATTATACCGTGCACGGTATAGCAAAGGGCGCAAAGAATCCGCAAAGGAAATTCAACCGCCCGTCGGGGTTGAGGGGAGAGGAGGTTGTTTTATTTATTGGTTTCAGGTAAAAATGAGGTTTTTGTACTGTTATCCCAAAATGCCCATCAGAATATAACAGTCTGATAATAACCCATTTACAATTTTCGATTTCTAATGGACGCCATTGGGAAAATACAAACGTAATACGTTGACAATAACCGTATTATGGTGTATTAATTCGTATAAAACAGGCGTTTTTCCGATGCATTAATGCTGAAATGGACATTTTGGGATAATAAACAACAGGATATTGCCGTTGTATTGTGCTGGATTTGTATGGATTGTGAAAGATTGTGAAAGATTGTGCGAGGCGATATTTCCCGGCGTTTTAACAATCGTATCCGTTTGTTCTTTTGTAATGGAAAACATATTGGGTGAAATTAAATTCATTTAACACAAAGAACACAAAGCATGTCACAAAGGATACAAAGTATTTCCTTTGCGTTAAAAAACAGCCTGCGATGATATTTTTTGAACGAAGTTTTGAAAATTAATATCTCGTCTTTTTTACATCCCGCAATGCGGTTGTTACATGTAAGATACAAAAAAACAAAAAGGCCGCCTGCTGATAAATACTTTTGTTAATTCAAAACAGTTTCTGAATTCTTTCGTCTATGGTTTCATTGTTATGGAAAATCAGGGTATTGTTTTGTCGGTTCATTTCAATCAGATGGTTTTTTTCCGCGTATCGCTCCCGAAGCAGTCCTAAATAAAATTCGTCCAAATCGCAGGGAACCGGAAGATTGTTTTCGTAATGGAATTGTATTTTTTCATAAAATAACTCACAGAGTTGTTTGAAACATTCGGTTTTGCCTCCGTAAAAGAATCCGCCATTGTTTTTGTCGTTCCAACAGGACTTGACCAGTACAAAATCGTGTTGAAAAAAATCATATTTGTTTCCTATGCCAAAGTCGGCGTCAATAAAGAAAACATGAGTGTATTCGTCCCATCCGTTGATTTTATCGAGATAATTGTAAATGCTGCTGTTTTTCAATAGCATGGTGTAGGGCCAAGGGCTGGAGGAACAGGGAATATTTACGACGTCCTTGATTTTTTTTTCTGTATTGGTGAATAGAAAATAATCCACGTCTTGATTTTGTCCGAAATATTTCTTGTTACAGGGAATATTTTGGCAAACGGAGTTGATTGAATCTTTTCCTACGGCTATTGTAAACAACGCAATTTTATTTGGTTTCATTGGTTTTTATTGTTTAATGAATAATTTTCGCAGATCCAAATTCTAACTGCGACAGATTGATACGAAGGTGCGTAAAACAGGCAAATGGCGTTTGAAAACAGAGTTTTTCTCCAGGTATTCCATTTATTTTCATCTGTTTAATTTTGTAAGTTGTTGAAATTCAATCATACCCTTGTGTGTCAAAAATTGCTTTTGTCGTGGGTGTTTCATGTGATAATAATTTTATTTTCAATTGACGTATGGAACTTGCATGATTTTTATTGTCACGGACTTTGGTGATTTGACAAAAATCATGCTTCGTTTCATAACTGTTCCAAAAATTGAAAAACAGAAAAATTCCCCCGGAAACGTCGCCTTTGAATTGCAAAATAAAAAACAAACGTTTCACAAAAGACATTTCCTGCGAAAACAAAGTTAGGGAAAAAACCGGATACTCCGATATTCAAACAAATAATAGATTTAAAACCATGCGTCCTGCCGCATAAAGCCACAGGAACTGTTAAGGATTAAATTGGCCCTCGTTAATATATTGTAAAACAGATGTTTGTAATTCGCGCCAATGTCTCGTTTTCAGTGTCCGTCGTATTCTACAAACTTTCGGTTATTATTTTTTTTAGCGGCAACAGGAAACGTTCCAGCAAGGTTATATCATCCGTAATGATATCCGCTTGCCCCTCCATTTCGGGCAGGAAGAGCAGGTACTTCTTGTATGTGGTTTTCAACCCGTCAGGTAACTGTATGTCGACTGTGTAGGTCTTCCCTTCCTCTTTTCCATTGAAGGACGGTATCAGCGATATGTTTTTTATATATCCTCTTACTATTCCGTATTCATTGTCCGGATAATTAGCAAAACGGATATTTACTTTTTGGCCTGCTTTTACTTTCCCCGACCGTTCTGTAGGCAAAAGGGCTTTTCCTATAATTTCTCCCTGATTGTCGGGTACAATGTTAAAGACGATATCTCCGGCCGGGATATTCTGGTTTTCCGTCCAGTATCGGGAGAATGTGATCTTTCCGTCAATGGGGGCAATCAGTGCGTAAGTCATTTCCCAAACATCAATTTCCGTTTTTAGCTGGTTGATCAGGGAACGCAATTGTGTTTCCAGCGTATTTTTTTTGTCCAGATACTGATACTCGGCGTCATACAGGGATTCATACATTTGTGCCAGCTGTATCTGTAAATTTTCCAGGGATCTGTCCATGTTTTCCCCGGAAAGAGTCGACTGTAAATGTTGATTGTATGATTTTTCCAGGTCTTCTTTGGATAGAATACCTTTTATGGCCAGTAGAGAGTCTCTGGCATATTGCTGCCGGGATATTTTATTTTGTTCTCCCGATACATTTTTCTGACGTAACATATTCTTGTAGTATGTTTCATTTTTTGCAATCCGTTCTTTCATCAGATCGATCTTCTTCATGTGGTATGCCAATTCTTTAAATTGCCTGTATTCGGACATTGCCAGATAGAACGAAGAATAAATGGATTGTAAATTTCCCAACTGAAGCTGTTGAGATGGAATTAATACAATCGTATCGGGATCCGTACCAATTTTTAGCAATATTTCCTTTAACTGCATTATATCCCCTGTGTTAGCCGGATTTTCTATCACTGCAAGGAGGCTGTTTGCTTTTACTTCCTGATTGTTTTCCACATATATTCTTTGCAGCTTTCCGGATGTTCTGGCCACAATGCCGGCTACCGGAGTTGTTCCGGTCAGAGTAACGGTAGAGCCGATTGTATCCGGATATTTGATAATGGCGCTGCCAATCAACAGGATGACAACCACGGCAGCCAATACGGTGATACCCCATCGCAATATCCACGGGGGAACGTTGGCGAGTACTTCCTGAAACTCTTCGTTGCGCAACTCCACGTTGTTTTCTTCGCTCATATTCTTTATTGTTTTCATGCGTATATAATTTGTTTTTTAACGGTTGCATGGAACCCGCAACAGATTGGTTTCGCCGAACCTTGTTTCATGCTCTTTGGCGCAAGTTTTGCATGCCCGTTTCATGTGCCGAGTTCCAGCTGGTTTTTCACCAGCGTGTAGTACGCTCCCTGCTTTGCCGTCAATTCTTTGTGCGTACCCTCTTCCACGATTTGCCCCTTCTCCAGCACAATGATGTTGTCCGCATTTTGAACGGTGCTCAGGCGATGCGCTACTACGACGACCGTCTTCCCCCTGTAAAATTCTGTCAGCTTGTCCATAATGATCCGTTCATTGTTAGCATCCAAAGCGTTGGTGGCTTCGTCAAAAAACAGGTATTCGGGGTTTTTATATACAGCCCGGGCTATAAGCAAACGTTGCCGTTGTCCCTGGCTGATACCGTTTCCTTCCATTCCGATTTTTGTATTGTATTTTAACGGCAGGGATTCTATGAACTCCTTGATATTGGCCACAGTTACCGCATGCAGCAGTTTCTTTTTATCGACTTCTTCTTCCCCTACCGCTATATTGTTGGCTATGGTATCCGAGAAAATAAAACCGTCCTGCATTACTGCTCCACTCTTTTGACGCCACAGGTGCGGATTGATCTCTTCCAGGGGAGTATCTGCTATTTTTATCTTTCCTTTAACGGGTAGATAAAATCCCAGTAGCAATTTCACAATCGTTGTCTTGCCGCTCCCGCTGGCGCCGACAATAGCCGTTATTTTATTTTGTGGAACAGTTAAATCCATGTCTTCCAGCACATAATCGCGTTCGGCTCCGTCGTAACTGAAACAAACCTTTTCGAGCCGGAGGGTGCGGTTGTCGGGGAGTTCATTCAGTTTGCCGTCGATGGTTTGCTCTTCGTCTTCCTTGTTGTGTATTTCATTCAGGCGTTCCAAACTGATCTTTGCGTCTTGCAAGGATTGGGCAAAACCGATGACCTGACTGACAGGCCCGGACAATTGTCCGAGAATATAGCTGATCGACATCATCATTCCCAACGTGATGTCTCCGTTAATGACCGCTTTCGCCGAGAGATAGGAGATAAACAGGGAAGTCGTTTGATTAAAGAAAATCGATCCCAGTTGCTGGTATTGACTCAAAGCGGTTCCTTTGATGCTGATCTTGAACAGTTTCACTTGTATTGTTTCCCATTTCCAGCGTTGCTGTTTTTCGCTGTTGTTGAGTTTGATTTCCTGCATACCGGTGATCATTTGAACCATATTGCTCTGGTTGGCGGAAGCCTGGGTAAACCGGCTGTTGTCCAGTTTGCGCCGGTAGCGCATGAAAAACAGTATCCATACCGTATAGAGCGTATTGCCCGCTAAAAAAACGCACAGTATGGGCAGGTTGTAATAAGCGAGTATGAACGCGAAAATAAAGAAATTGACAAACGAGAAAAGCGTGGAAAGGCTTGTTCCGGTCATAAAACTCTGAATACGGCTGTGGTCGCCGATGCGTTGCATGATGTCGCCGATGTTTTTGGCGTCGAAAAACCGGATAGGCAGTTTCATCAACTTGGCCAGAAAATCGGAGATCAAGGTGATGCTGATGCGGGTGTTGGTATGCAGGGTGATCCAGCTTTGGATAAAACCGACTCCGGTTTGGGTGAGGGAAAGAACCAGCTGTGCAATCAAAATCAATGAAATAAAACTCAGATTGTGATTGCCTATTCCCTGATCGACAACGGCTTGAGTCAGGAACGGGAAAATCAGGGAAAGGACGCTGCCGAGCAACATGCCCACTATCAATTGAAAGAATTGGGATTTATAGGGAAACAAGTAGCGGAAAAAATAGCTTAGATGTTTTTCCTGCCTGGTTTTATCGTCCTCGTATTCATAAAATTCGGGAGAGGGTTGCAGCAGCAAAGCGGTACCGGTATCTTTGCCTTCGGATTTGGAACTGATCCAGCATTTTAGCAAGCCTTCCTTGTCGATGGGGTACTTTCCGGATGCAGGGTCGGCGATGTAAAACTCCGGCCCCTCCAAATCTCTCCTGAAAGGGAGACTTCGTCGACTGCGTTTTATTTTATAGAGTACGACAAAGTGGTTTTGGTTCCAGTGCAGGACACAGGGAAGCGGTACATCATTCACCAATTGATCAAAATTGATACGTACGCCTGTGGTGTGAAAACCGATACTTTCGGCGGCATCGCTGATGCCAAGCATGGAGACGCCCTCGCGCGTGATGAAGGATTTTTCACGGAGGGTTTGGAGGGTATAACTGCGACCGTAGAATTTGGCGATCATACGGAGGCAGGAAGGACCGCAGTCCATCGAATCCAATTGATGATAATGAGGGAAAGTTTTTTTCATCATTGATTATACAGCTGTTTTAACAGTTCTTCGTATCCCGCCCTCATCTTTTCCTGTGTATACCGGGTTTCGTAAGTTTTCCTTGCTTCTTTTCCCAGATATTCACACAATTTTTCGGAAAATAAAAGCTCCAACAAGACTTTTGCCAGATTATTGGTGAATTCTTTCGGTTTCTTTCGATTGCCTGTTTTGGCAACTTTGGCATTTACATCGTTTTGAAACATGGTTCGCACGCCAAATCCATCGGAAGCAATAACAGGCAAACCGTGCATCATCATTTCAATGCCTGTGTAGGTGCATTGTTCGGAAAGAGAGGTTACCACTCCGATATCCGCAATTCGATACCATTTGCTTAATTCTTCTTTACTTATCAAGCCGGTATAGCTTACCTTGGCGGCAATAGATTTGCTTAACTTCAATACATGAGACGGATCATATACGTTACCAATAATTACAAGACGGCTTTCAGGATATTTTTTAAGTACCTGTTTGAACGATTCCAACAGGTTCGGAACGCCTTTGGCGTAAGTAGCCCGACCGGAAAAAAGGATGATTTTTTCCTCTTGGGGAAGAAACATTTTTTGCTTCAATATTCTTTTTTTGTTTAGGGAAGAGAGAATGTGAATGTCTTTCAGTCCATTGGCAAGTAAACAAATTTTATCTTTTTTTACTAAATAGATTTCCTGCAAAAACTGGTAAGTGTCTTCCGATAAACAGATTACTTTATCGGCAATCTCATACATGCGTTGTTCTTCGTGGAAATAATTTATAATGCCTTTGTATTTATCCTGCATCCTTTTTTGTTTCTCTTTCAAAACAATTTCTTTTAGCAGATTAATGTTACCTGCCAAGGGTGTTGTCCAACCGAAATCATGAATGGTAAAAGTCATTTTGGATAAGGAAAAAGATTCTTTCAGCAATTGCATCAGTTTTTCACAGGGACTGTGATTGAACATAAACAGATTATCGGGAGAATCTTCAATATACAGGCGGAAGAACTTGTCAATGATTTTGTAATTTGCCAAAAAACCATTCCGTTGAAAAACCGGGAAGCGCATTTCTTTTATCCTGTTTTCCGATTTAATGCAAAAGGCTTTTTCCGACGAATTAAATTCAACCAAACAGATATTTTCATCTTGAAAACAATTCACCAGTTCCTGTAGAAACGTTCCGATTCCGTTTTGTACCGAACTTTGATATTCGTCCAGTATATAGATATTTTTCATTGATTCCGATCGCTTGTTTGTTTATACAATAGTCCTGCCAGTCCGGTTTTCAACCCAAGCGGAGAGGAAAGAATATCTTTCCCGTTTATTTCGCTTTCATCGATAAAAGACAGAAGATTGGATTGGTAATTGAGTGCTTCCTTGCCGGAAACAAAAGCAAGATATTGTGAGATAAACGTCTGGCTGGTTTCGTTTGTTTTTTCTTGTTTCCGCAAGTCCATAAATACTTGTAACAAATCGTGCCGATAGATTTCATCAAAAGGCAATACGCCGGATTGATTGACAGAACCGATTGTCCGCATCAAAATATAATGCAGAAAACCTTCCAGTTCTTTTTCTATAAACTCAGGACTCATTCTTCGCGGGTCTAAACCCATGATGCGGACGTCTATCTCTTCGCATATATCATTGCTGTTGCCTGCTACAAAATTGTTTTGTATCAAGTACTCAATACCCCAAGCAATGCCGGTCAATCCGGAAGAAAAAGTGTCCGGCAAGCGATTATGTATTTTGTCCAGAATATTGTCCAGTAAATCGTCCGCAAAGTCAGCATAAACCGGATTGTTTACATGCCTGGAATAGTGATAAAAAAACAGGGCAATGCCCGTTTGTCCATGGAAAAACCCGATGTCTTTACTGAATGAAGCATTCAACATCAAGTGATGGATGAGTTTTTGTTCCAATATAAACATAAGCATTCCTTTTTTTTGATAATATGTATAAATTAATTATTGAAATTCAATCGTTATAATTGCGGCTTGTCTCTTGCTATAGCCGGATAATGACAGCGATAATAAAATAAATAATATCGTTTTTTTTCTAATTGTTTTCATGTGTATATTAATGGTCACAAGGAACTCGCCGCATATTGGCTCTGCCGAACGTTGTTTCATGCTCTTTCGCGCAACTTTTGCATGGCTCGTTTCAAAACAGCATCCCTGACGGGATAGAACATTACAAAATTCAATCGTCACGACCTGTTATAAATTGTTTATTTCTCATGCTTTAGTCCTAAAACTTGCTGTATCTGTGGAATTAACTTCCCCGAACTTGGATTTTCGCCTTTATTCATAAGATTTTCGCCTTTTTCGTTAAACAGCATGTAGCGAGGGATTCCTGCATCCGTCTTGAAATAAGGCAATCGATGCGCTGTGTCGGTCATAAAATAATGAAAGCCTTCCAGTTTTTTCTCCTGTATTATTTCCCGCCATTTATCATAAGTGTTCGCATAATCAACAGAAACAAACAATTTCCCAATATGATTGTCAATTAAAAACTTGTTTAATTTATCCAGATGACCGAACTCTCTTAAGCAGGGACCGCACCAACCGGCCCAAAAATCAACCAGTACCGGTTTTCCTATAAATTTTTGTATAACCGTGGATAAATTATCTGTTTCATATTTTCCGTATTCTCGAAAACCGCTTTCAATGGAATAATAAACGAGACTGTAAGCCTTATCCGGTCTTGAGGTTTCCAAATTGTCCAATATGGAGTTATAAATGCTGTTAGGGAATATTTGCTTGAATTTTTTACAGGATCGCTCCAGTTGAGAAGCATCTCTGTACGCGCCGGTAGAGAGTCTGCCTATTATTTGCGAAGCTATGGAATGTTCCTGTTCCTGTCGATTCAAATAAATATAATAGGAAACTTCATCGTCATAGTGATATCCCAAATCCGATTTTTCACCCGGAATAAGCCCCAATTCTTTCAATTCGGCCTTGTTGCCATAGTGAATGCCACTGTTGAAAGTAACAGGATATTCAATATAAAGCCTGTTCACATCGGAATGAAAGCGAATATTGTCCATCTTGACCGCATATTCGGCTTTCCGGTCCGTGGCAGTCATTCCTATTCTGTATAAATATTCATCAATAATCAGATTTTTAACGAATAAACAAGTTACCTCATCTATTTCCCTGTCGTCATGCAAACTGTTTAGATTTGAGATGTCGAAATCGATCGATTTTTTTATATAATCGTAAAAAGAGAGAGTGGCTGTATCCTGAAGAAAGTTATTTAATGTCAATTCGCTTCTTTGAAATCCTCCTCCATACTTCAAGTCAAACAAGAGAGAATGCAGTTTTGACGGTTTACCTTCAAAAACAGGCCGGTGAACGGAATCCAAAAAAATATTCAGTGTTTCTCCCCTGTTCAAGTACAGGCACACATGGCTTCCCCAAACATATTCCGGTGTAGATTCCACTTTCATGGTGGAAAAAAGTATCGAATCGGGAATGATAATGGAAATTTGATCTTTCGTTGTCTTGTATTTTTGAATATTCGGTTCATAAAAATAATTTTTCAGATCGATGATTGAATGACAGAGGATTATTTTTTTTTCGGAACCCGAATCCGGAAAAAAGATATTTATCGTTTTACATTGTGCCGTACAGGGAACGAATCCCTGTATTAACAATAGAATTATAACGGAATGGATTATTTTTTTCATCTGAATTATTTTTTGAATTGCATTATTGAAAATAAAATATTTCCTGCGCCCAAGAATGCCTTGGGCGCAGGAAGTAAAGATTACAAACACGCACTAACACATTTGTACTTATCTTTGTAGCAACCTTTGTACACACTACCACAACAGCAGTGGAAACCGTCAGAACAAGCCGGTTGATCATCGCCGCAATTTCCACTTCCGCTACCGCTTGATGAACCGCTATCGCCTGAACCGCCACCACCTGATGAACCGCTACCACCGACAATGAATTTCATTTCTCTGTCGTCCATTTCCACAAAATCCTTCAATCGAATTTTTGATAATTCTTTCATGATAAAATAATTTTTTATAAATTAAACTTTTTTATTGCAGACGTTTACAATAAATAGCGAATTCATTGTTATTATTGCCCTGCAATTTAGCAATAACTATTTGATGTCAACATTCAAATCCGTAAAGTATTTTAAATCCTCGATCTTGTAATTGTCCGGCAACTTGTATCCGTTGACCAAAACGGCAGGCGTTGTCCGTAACCGGGTTTCCTCTTTCCATCGAGTATGCGATTGCAATTCCTGTTCGGTTTTCTCGTTTTTCACACAGGTATGCCGCCGGAAAAATTCCTCTCTATTTATCGTTCCTTCTTTAAACCATTCTCTATAAATATCTTTCACCTTTTCGCCGGAATATGTAAAGTATGCTGCAATCAGGAATCGAGCGCTTGATTCCAACTTCCGATTGAATGAAGAAAAAACATATTGCACGCAAACAGAATTATTTGTCTCCCTTAGCAATTGTTCGACCCGCATATGCATTCGGGCGCATGGACTGCAATGAGGATTCGTCAATACGGTGATTAAAATTTTCGATTCGGGATTTCCAAACAGAATTTTGGATACATGTTTGTCCGCATCATAACGGGTTTGTTTTTTCAGGAAAGCTTCAAAAACATCTTCCGCAGTTTTCAAGGCATTGAATTCCTGTGTTATCCGTTCCGTTTTACGGGATTGGGAAAAGTTGGGCAACAGCAGGTTAATCGTTAAGGGCGGAATCAGAAAGACCGCTCCCGTCAACAGTATGTCTTCTATTTGGAACAGGGGTAAATGAACGGTATCAAAGACAAGGTTTGTCAAGAAAACCATGCAAAGCAACAATTGAACAGTCAGGCACAACGGGCACCATTGTTTGGCCTTAAACTTTTGATACCATACGCTCCATACGGAATAAGGCAAAGCACAAATATTGATTAAGACCAAGTAGGAAAACAAAGCCGGCTGCAACAAAATAATCAAAGTATTGGAAATAAAATAACCCAGCCCGATTTCACTCCAGCCGATTATGCCGCCTAATTTGGCCGCTTTCGATTCCAGCACATTATTACAATCGCCCTGTTTGAACAGCGAACAAATTTTATCGGCATATTCGCTATGTATATTCAATTGTTTCAAAACCAGCAACCAGCAGGTATAAATTCCCGTCAAGTTAATGATCAGAGAAAATGTTAATCCGGGGCTTTCACCGATATGATTGAGAAAACAGGACAAACCTGCAAGCAGCCCGGTTGCGAACAGCAAGAGGTATTTTTGTATTCGGACAGCCAGCTCCTTTTTCCTGTTTTCTTTATAACCGAGTTCAGTGGAGTTTCCGTCCGCTTCCGCCAAAAGTACTGCACCTGACCATGCCTCCAAAAATTCTGTTATATCATTAACAACTTCTTTCCCTTGCCACAAATAATATACTTTTTCCGGCGTTATCTTGAATACGACAACGAAATCACCTCCCGTATGGGCTACAAACGGGACGTCCAGTTCCTGCAAGGCATTTTCTTTATCGGTCGCCCTGATTCCTTTCGTCCCGATTCCATAATCGGAAAGCATTCGAGACAATCCAAACAAATTGTATTTGTGAGGATGTTCGTTATAATATTTATTGGAAAACGCTTTTGTATGTTTTACATGCAGCAAGCGAAGAAATGCAACAAAGACATTTTGTGCCTTACTGTTTTTAATCCGTTTAATTTTTTGCATGATAATATTTTTATAAACTTGATAACAATAGTAAGTCAGCTCTCTGTTCAAAATACTTTTCATCATGAAACAAGCATGCAAAACTTGCGCCAAAGAGCATGAAACAACGTTCGGCGGAGCCAGTCGAGTTCCATGTCTCCTTAAAAAAAACAAATTAATCGCATGAAACGGAATACACTTGTATCATGATCCATACAGTCATCTTTCCAGGATTAACTTTAAACCGACATTTGCACTCCCGTTTAATCCCAAACGGTATTCCTCAAAAGAATAATCTTCAGGATAATATAGACATGTAATATCATACAAAGATGGGGGATCAAATTTCTTCTCTTTTTCGTAAAATAAAAGATAATAAACAAATATATCAATGGAATCGCTATCTAAAGCATCATTATTGACCACGCTCTTTAATTTCAAATATAATGAATTCAGAAAATGTATCGAAAACGGATTCTTCAGATTTAAATCCGTTATTGTGGACAACCGTATATTAATATATTGAACAATTCCGCCGAGGCCCGTATTGAAACTTAGGTCTTCCATATTATCAATATCAATCCCTTGAATTTTATCGTCGAAATCTTCCAGTATTTCATTGATATCTCCCGTGATGAATTTTTGTAAAAACAAATATTGAATCCCCCAACCGATACCGCTTAATCCAGATTCGAAAGAACATGACATATCTATATTCAATGAGTTGCATAAATTATCAAATAATCGTGTTGCAAGATCACTGAAACTTTTGGATTTACTGTATTTGGAATAGTGAAAAAGAAAAATAATAATCCCCGTCTGCCCTTTTAGAATTCCCGGATCAGGTAAGGAATAACATCGGATAAGCGTGTGATTGGCGATCTCGTAAAGAAGGGTTTCTTTATCGACAATTTCATTTTGGGCCATATCATGCTTGTTAATCTTTTCAAAGAAGGAAAAATCATGCTTGAAAATTGTCTCATAGTATTTTTTTAATTCGAGGATTTTCTTTCTGTTTTTATGCAATAACCGAAAAGCTTTAGGAAATGCGGGATGAGTTTTCAGCGACGAAAAATTTCTTTTGTAAAGATCCTTGTTAAAGATCATTGATTCATTGATTAGCAATCTATTGTATACTCTGGAAAAGTGTTCGGTTGCGTATGGTACCTGTTCTCTATAAATATGTCCGATTTTCACGTCTTTTAAGAGATAACATTCTCCTCCGCTTAACCACACTTTCATACTGATGTATGCTTCATCATTTCCATAATAAATTAGCCCTTTTAACCCTTTCAGATATTCCCAATATTCTTTGCTGCAAGCATATCCGGCTCCCAAAATACAGGCTACAGGTCGATCCCTGTCACTGTCGTTCTGTTCGGTAAACAACCATCTGGATTCAAACAATGTGTTTCCGTTATATAAATCAACGACTGCTCCTTGTCTGGTCTTTTGATCTTCTGCACGATCTACATGTACCGTACCATTTGTCTTTCTCAGTATTTTTGTCTGCGTACATAACAGGTAGTTCTTATTTTTGGATAACACGCCTGTTATTCTCTCTACCCATTGATTGTCATAAAATCTCATGTGAGCATCCAAAAGCAAAAAATAGGGTGTCTTACATCTGCTTGCACCTAAATCTCTGGATGCCGCAACCCCCATTCGTATTTCATTTTTGATATATTCGATGTCGTAATCCAAAACTAGTTTATCGTAGTCATAGTTGTCGTTGGATGCATCGTTTATTATAATCAGGTTCACATTATTGTCGGAGAACTCCAATACACTTTCGATTGTGTTTCCAACTTCCTCTTTCTCATTCAAAAAAGGGATGATAACGGTCAATAATCGTTTACTTTTCTCCATAGGAATCGAGCATATTCAAGCACAAATTGTGTTTTTTAATAGTCGCTTCATAATTGGAAGGAGGCGGGCATAAAAATCTATAGGAACAATCATTGCAGGGCGGCTCGGATCGGATTTTTCTCCAGGAAGTATTTTTCACGAGTTCGTTATAGATAATCACTATCAAACGACTAATTTTAGAAATTAGCCGTTATTATTTTTATATTATTTATAATCATTTAGTTACAAAAATAGAATTTCTATTTTAAAAACCTACCCCCTGTTAAAAGAGAGTCAATTGGGCAGTTGTGGGGCTTTTGTTTTTGCCTTTTGAGCGTTTTTCGTAAGTGCGCCCCGACTCGGTTACTGCCCAAAACAAGTCCAAATGGCTTGTCAAATGTATCCGTACCACCGCCGCTATCGTTGAAAAAGCTTTCGTACTTTCCGACTTGGTTTGAATGACCTGCAACAACAGATACGCTATCAAAGTACACCAAACCTGAGTTTTTATGCCGTTTTCGGTGTCGGAGTAAAAGTAGGTCAGTTGAAAATTCTGTTTCAACTTTTTGAAGGTCGTTTCAATTGACCAGCGACATTTATAAATTAAAGCCACCTCCTCGGCGCTTATTTCCCAATTATTGCTGATAAACTTGTATTTTCTGCCCTGCTCGTCTTTGTACCAAACCAAACGTAAACAAAGCGTTTTTACCACTTTTTTCTTCCGCGTTTTTTTCTTTTTACCCTTTTTATCCTTTTTACCCTTTTCTTCTATTTCAACAGTTTCCTTGTATTTCAGGTGTATATGTTCCACCTTATAAACGCCAAACTCGTCTTTGTTCAACTTTTTCTCAAACAGCGGTTCGCCTTGAACTTCGTATTTGGCATTGTCTTTCAGGCGGCAAACAAAATTTACGCCCGCAGCCGTCCATCTTGCAAATTGAAGATAATAGTTGTACGCCTTGTCAAAGACAAGCATACTGCCTGTGGCAGGATTGAGACACTGCAAAAAGTTTTTATCGTGCATTCTTGCCTCACTGATTTTGACAAACTGCGGCGTATCGGCGTGTATGTCGGTCAGCATGTGTACTTTCAATCCGCCTTTCTTTTTGCCATCGTCCTTTCGATTGCGACCCACGCCCTTCATTATCTCCGAGAAAAGCGTTATCGTACTGGAATCAAAGGCGTAAAATTCCTCAAAACTTACGCCTTCCTTGCGGTACTTTTTTCGACGGCTGACCGACAAAAGCGGCGAAAAATACGCTGTCAAAGCAAAATAAAACAACCGGAAAAGTTCCTCGTTCCTGTTGCGCAAAGCATCGCCAACGGTGCTTTGAGGTAACGCCTCATCCATACCCAAATAATTCAATTTGCCTTTTAATGCGCTCATTGCAGCGCATGTTTCGCTCATCGAATCGCAACGGGAAAAGATGCCAAAGAGCATTATTACCAGCTGCTCCCACGAAAAGCAACTCTTATAATACTTGTCGCTTTGACGGGATATTACCAACTCGTCAAATTTATCTCTCGGGATAATTTTCATTATTTGTTTGAATATCGGCTGACCGACTAATTTTTTTTCGCTATCTTTGCCCATCGTTGAAAATTGTTTGTGCTTAAACAAATTTACAACGTTGGGGCGAAACCGCAAGGGATTAACCCCTTTTTCCTGTTTTTTTAGTCGGTCAGTAGTG
>JAISSD010000191.1 GCA_031273295.1 Prevotella sp. | reverse complement strand
TCAAGTGGGGAAGTTTGATCGGTGTTGACGCTGCTTCCGGGGCTTTCAGTGCTACCAATTACTTGTTTATCCCTGACCTCGCGACCGGTACGTATTCCAGGGTTGCCGTTAGCGCTCTTAATGGGGATGAAATGTATATTATTGGCCAGGACTGGGATAAATCTGACATGGATGCCCTTTGGAACAAGATTGCTTACGCCGACGTAAGCGTTATTGATGCCAGCGTGATCAATAACCGCAATGACGCCCGTTTGACGACAGAAAAAGTTTTGGCCACCTCTGCTACCGGTTATGAGGATTACACGGGTGACATCTGTAAATTTTTGTCCAGGTCTTCGTCTCGGAGTGCTACTGGTTTAGCAGAAGACTGGATATTGCCAACCAGTAACAATTTCGGGCCTGTTCCTACCGGTTACTCTTACGACGCTGAAGATTCCGTGTATGAGAAATATAATGAGGGCCAGAATACCGCCGGTGATGTGAACGGTATTGGCGGCACTCTTTTCGGCGTTAAATTGTCTTATGTTCTTAACGACGCTCCTGTTGGCTTCCCTGCCAGCGGTGTTCGCGGTGTTACATTTACTCCTCCCGACGTCTACAGCAACTGCGGCTACCTGAACAACGTTGGCGACACCGGCGGCTACTGGTCGTCATCAGCCTACGGTGGGTCGTTCGCGTACAGCCTGCTCTTCTACAGTGGCTACGTGCTCCCGGCCTACAACTACTACCGGACGAACGGTCATAGTGTTCGGTGTGTCCGTTCCTATTAAGAGAATAGTAGCGCTTTAAGGCGCGCATTCGATTCATTTGATTTATTGCCTTCCCGCATTTAAGAGCGGGAAGGTTTGAATACCGCCTTTGAGGCGGTCGAAAATTTTTTTCGTTTTCGTGGTTTTTATATTTTTAACTAAATCATAAAAAAACGTTAATTTATGGCATTGATACAAGAAATAACAGAGACAGAAAGTCTTGCAAACGACAGGATTCATCTTTATCTTGAAGGAATCTTCTGGAAAGCGTACCAGCGGTCAGCTTATCGTATGGTCGAAAAAAACGGGAAGTTGAAAGTGTCTAAAAAGCGCATAAAATCCCTGGGTCAGGATGTTGTTTCGATTGGTTTTCCGGACACCGCCCTGTCCAAATATTTCGGTGAACAGGATTATGAACGGGTTGGCGACAGGCACATTTCCGTTAAAAATGCAACGGTAATCGACGAAGAGGATTACAAGCGCTGGTTTTCGGGGATAGAGCTGTCCGTACCCGCAACGCCGGTAGCGCCTGCGGCAAAAATCCGGGAAAATGGCGTACCCCTTCCTTCCGCAGTAGAAGAAAGCGTTATCAAACAGTTGAGGGAGTTCCGGCTCGAAGAATCCACACCGTTGGAGTGCCTGGCCTTTTTGGCGGAGCTTCGTAAAAAACTCGCTTGCTGATGGCTATTTACGAAAATCTGTCCGTATACAAGGATTCGTACAGCTTGTTGCTGGAACTGTATTCCGTTTGCAAGAATCTGCCCCGTGACCAGCGTTTCACTATCGGTGAACGGCTCAAAGACCGGCTGACGGACGTGATGGTATGTGTCTATCATGCAAATTCAAACGTAGACAAGGCATAAAGAAAGCGCGCGAATGCATCGTGGAAATCAAGCTCTATATCCGTTTGTTGCACGACATGAAGCTGCTATCGGTGAAAAGGATTGCTTCACTGACGGAAAAAACAGAATGCATTTCGAAGCAGTTAACCGCATGGACCAGAAGCGTAAAGGAAAAAGAGGCTGCAAGTTGAAAAAGACGTTTGTCTCAATGAATTATTTATTGAGATGAACATGGGAATGCCCTGCGTGGGTTATTTCTTTTATTGCCAAAACAAATAACGGTGCGGGCGAAAAGTGTAAAACAGAAGAGAAATTGAGCCGGGAGTTTTGCCGGGCCGCAAGTACCGGCAGGAGAGTGGTTAATACTGTCTGAACACGATTTACAGGATTAAATGATTTTCATATGATAATAATTTTGTTTTCAATTGACATATGGAACTTGCATGATTTTTATTATCACAGACTTTGGTGATTTGACAAAAATCATGCTTCGTTTCTTGATTGTGTACGTAAAGAATTGTTACTGAATAATATGGCTGTTATTGTATTACAAATGCATGTTTTACAATGTATTAAAAATTACAGTCAATTCAATTCACAACAGTTCCTGAATCTTTTAATCCTTGAATCATATAAATCGTGTTCAGACTTCCCCGCGTCCGGGAACCGTAACAACAACGGCAACCAACAACGTCGGCTCCAACGGCAACTACCGGTCGTCGTCAGCCAACAACGGGACGAACGCGTACAACCTGAACTTCAATAGTAGCAACGTGAACCCGAACAACAACAACAACGAACGTACGAACGGGTTCTCTACCAGGTGCGTCAGAGCATTTATTTCAGTTTTTCAGAGTCTGTTCAAGTTTTGTCTGTCGAGTGGATTGTCCGCGTTCTTTCGGGTTTGACAGTACTGCAATCCGTTGACTGCCGGTTATAATCCGTTGATTTTTTCGCCGCTTTGCGCCATTTTCAATTTTCAAATCTTTTTCGCTTCGCGTCATTTTAGAAAAATTAAGCTTCGTGTTCTTTGCGGTAAGAAAGCATCTCTTTAACCGCAAAGGGCGCAAAGTATACAAAGAAAAAGAAAAACGGGTTCAATCAATCAAAATACAGGTTGAAAATCGGAATCCTTTGATTTATATGATTAAATGATTTTCCTGATTGTGTCCTTGAATCATGTGAGTCATGTAAATCACATAAAATCACAGTTCGGACTTTTTTCCGTCCTTTGGGATTTTGACGGGTATATTTGACCGGTCGAACCGACGTTTGACTGCGTCGATTTTGGCTCCGCCGATTTGTGTCATCCTGTCCCGAATACGGATATATGATTTCTCCAATTTTAGCAGGATACTTTGTCAACACATTCTGAAACAATGGCTTGAACCATTCTTTAATTCCGCCTCTAAAAATCGGATTACATGCTTAAAAAGCAGACAGGATAAAATAAAAAGCGAATAGAGTAACAATAAAATGTCGATTCGGGGTAATTTTGTCTTTTGAATAATCTCGTTTGTAGATAAATTAATATTTAAAAGACATACTATGAAACGAAGCATGACTTTTGTCAAATCACCAAAGTCCGTGATAATAAAAACCATGCAAGTTCCATATATCAATTGAAAACAAAATTATTATCATATGAAATGGTGCGCGATACTCTGTTTGGCATTTACCGGAGTTTTTTCTTCTTGTTTGGCAGGAAATGATCTACCCAAACCAACGGCAGGCGATGTAGAATCTGTTTTGCAAAAAGTTTCCGATTGGCAAATACAAAATTTCAGCTATTCCACTGACGGTAATCTTCATGATTACGGGATAGATGCGTGGACAAACGCAGTTTTGTATATTGGCATGTCGGAATGGGCGAAAATAAAGAACAATGATGCTATCTATAAATGGCTGAGTGAGACAGGCGCCAAGAGCCGGTGGCAGATACCTGCCAACTTCAAGGATTACCCCAAATATCGGTTATATCACGCCGACGAACTGTGCATAGCCCAGTTTTATTTGAATATGTATGATGTTTACAAGGACGGGGAAATGATAGAATCTACAAGAGAACGTATCGATTGGATTCTGGATAATCCATCGGACAAGAACATGAATTATAAAAACAAGCAGGCGTGGACATGGTGCGATGCATTGTTTATGGCTCCGCCGGTTTATTTGCGTATGGGACAAATAAAAAAGGATTCCACATATATTATTTATATGGACCATGAATACAAGAATACCTGTAACCACTTGTACGATAAAGAAGAACATCTTTTTTTCAGAGACGACAGTTATTTCAGCAAGAAAGAACAAAACGGAAAAAAAGTTTTCTGGGGCCGGGGAAATGGCTGGGTAGCGGCAGGACTGGTAAATATACTGAAGGCGCTTCCTGAAAACTCCGGGTACAGGCCATTTTATGAAAACCTGTTTAAAGATCTCGTTCACAGATTGGCCGGCTTGCAGAGTGAAGATGGTTTCTGGCGCGCCAGCTTGCTGGACCCGGATAGCTACCCTTCTCCTGAAAGTAGCGCTACAGCGCTGATTACGTATGCTTTAGCCTACGGGATCAACAGCGGCTTACTGGACGGGGAGTTTTATCAGCCGTTTACGGCAAAAGCCTGGGACGCTTTGACGTCAGCTGTCGACGAGGATGGAAAGCCGGGATGGGTGCAGCCTATTGGAGCGGATCCCAAAAAAGTCACAAAAGACATGACTGCCGTTTATGGCGTGGGGGCGTTTCTATTGGCAGGATCCGAAATGTATAAATTAGCCGCCAGGTGAAAATATTATATCGAAAAGAAAAACAATTGAATATGAAAGGGACGATCTTTAACTTGTTACTGTTTACTTTTATCTGCATACCCTGTATCTACGGGAGGGACGTGACTTCTTTCAATGACGGGTGGTTATTCAAGAAAGGCCCCTTTAATGATAGCAGATCGCTGTTGTCTACCGATCATACCGGAGGAAAATGGGAAGAAGTGACAATACCTCATACATGGAATGCCGAAGATATGCAAACAGCGATGGCCAATATGTCGGGCTTCCGCAATCCTCAAAGTAGATTTTATACAGGAAAGGCAATGTATAAAAAAACATATTCACCCGGTGCTTCTCTCAAAGACAATCGTATTTTTCTTCGTTTCGGGGGCGTCGGATCTGTGGCGGAGGTGTATGTGAATAATCAGTTTGCAGGAAGACATCAGGGGGCTTACTCCGCTTTTGTCATAGAGATAGGCCGGTTACTTGATTTTGGTACGGAAAACGAGATAATCGTGGTTGCCGACAATAGCGAACGTCCTGACGTGGCGCCGGTCAACAATGTCCTTTTTGGCGTATATGGCGGTATTTATCGCGATGTATCGCTTATCGTGACAGAGAAGGTCGGTATTGCGGTAACCGATTATGCATCTTCCGGTATTTATATATCGCAGGATAATGTTACGTCCAAATCGGCGAATGTGAATATAAAGGTGAAGCTGGACAATAAAACCGGAATGAAACAGCATGCACAATTGGTCACCGCCATTTATGAAATGGACGGAAAGAGGATCAAAATGAAGAAGGAAACCCCGGTAGAACTGTTGCCGCAGGGCAGGCATTTTGCAGAGCATGATTTTATCTTATCCAATCCGCGTTTGTGGCAGGGGCTGGACGATCCTTATTTGTATAAAGTGGTTGTCCGGCTAATATTGGACGGTCGTGTTGTCGACGAAGTAATACAACCTTTGGGATTGAGGCGTTTTGAATTGAAAACCGGAGACGGCATGTATCTCAATGGTAAAAAGACGCCCATGTACGGAGTCTGCCGGCATCAGGACTGGTGGGGCTTGGGCAGCGCCTTGACTCGAAAGGAACATGATACCGACCTTGCTATCATAAAGGAGATGGGTGCAACTACAATCCGTTTGGCGCATTATCAGCAGGCGGAATATATCTACGCCAGGTGCGACAGCATCGGCTTTATAGTATGGGCGGAAATACCGTTTGTGAATAGCGTCAGTACTTTAGAGTCTGAAAATGCAAAGCAACAACTCACAGAACTGATTCGCCAGAACTACAATCATCCGTCCATATATACATGGGGGCTGCACAACGAGGTATATGCTCCTTACGAACAGACCATAGCCCTGACTACCGAATTGAATGATCTGGCAAAAACAGAAGATCCGTACAGGTATACCGTTTCTGTTAGCGGCTATAACAAAGTAGACGCCATAGCCAATAACAATGCCGATATACAGGGAATAAACCATTACTTTGGCTGGTATGGCGGTAAAACAAGCGATATAAAAAACTGGGTGGAGAAGGTAGAAAAAGACTTTCCCGATCACAAGATCATCTTTTCGGAATATGGCGGCGAAGCAAATATCAACCAGCAAAAAGAAGATGCGGGCGAAGTAGGGGACTGCTGCGGTTTTGACAGGAAATATTATGAAACATTTGCTACCAGGTTTCATGAAATACAATGGGGAGTCATATCCCGGCATCCGAAGCTCCTGGCGTCGTATATCTGGAATGCATTTGATTTCGGGACTCCCGTGTCGTCGCAGGGAGGAGTACATTCCCGCAATATGAAAGGCCTGGCGACATTCGACCGCAAGATAAAGAAAGATCCGTTCTACTGGTACAAGGCCAACTGGAGTAAAGAACCTGTGCTGTATCTGACCCAACGCAGGGCGGTGAACAGAGAAAACGAGTATACGCCAGTCACGGTTTATTCCAATATCGGCGCGCCCCGGCTTTATGTAAACGGAATGGAGATCAAAGATTACTCGGAGGGAACAACAGCGGTGCATTATATTTTTAACAGTATAAAATTAATACAGGGGGAAAATATAGTCGAGGTAAAAGCCGCATACGGCGGGAAGACATATTCTGACCGCATCGTGTGGAATTATTCTCCTGACAATAAAAGTGGAACCGGCGGCTCCCGGCCTGTCGAGAGAACGGAAGAGCACATCGGTCTATAGTAAGAATTGAATAAAACGTTAATAGAATTATGAAAAAAATTACCTTTTTCATTATCCTGCTATGCAGTATAATTACTTTGCAGGGGATTGCCCAAGATGTAAAAAAAGAACGGATCCCCTTAAAACACGGGGCGCACCGGATCGGAAAACGGACTGACGCCGAAATGCAGCGTTGGCGGGAGTATGGTCTCGGACAGTTTATCCATTGGGGAGTGTATGCTATTCCCGGCGGGCAATGGAACGGAAAGACCTCTACTTATGCCGCGGAATGGTTTCGTTCTTCGGGGTTGATCACCAAAGAAGAATATGACAATCTGTACAAGCAATTTAATCCTGTGGCATTCGACGCCAGACAGTGGGCAAGCCAGGCCAGGCAAATGGGCGCCAGGTATATGATATTTACGACAAAACATCACGACGGGTTTTGCATGTGGCCCAGTAAATATACGGATTACACAATAGCCGGTACACCCTACAAAAAAGATATTGTAAAGCAGCTGGTGGATGCTTATGATGCTGAAGGAATAGACGTGTATCTGTATTTTTCCATTATAGACTGGAGTCATAAGGGTTATCGCAGTGGAATACCGGCGACAGAAGCCGAAAAAGAATCATACGGGACATTCAAGGCTTTTACCCGCAACCAGTTGATAGAACTCTTGACGAACTATCCGTCGATAAAAGGCCTTTGGTTTGACGGTTCATGGGATAAAGCATGGGTTAACGAGGCTGCATGGGTAGATGAACTTGGCCGGGAGTTGAGAGCCATGCATCCCGGCCTGATAATCGGAAGCCGTTTCAGGGCGGACGAGAATGGCGCCAGGCATATCGACTCCAATGGAGACCTTATTGATGATTACGACCAGCGTTTCGAGCGTAATCTTCCCAATTCGCTTAAAGAAGTCGGCGGAAATGATTGGGATTGCGTTATGACGATCCCCGAAAATCAGTGGGGATATCATCGCGACTGGTCTTTGACTTATGTCAAGACGCCATACGATTTGATCGAAATGACGGTAAAGGCTAATTCACTGGATGGTAATTTCGTAATCAATTTCGGCCCGGACGACAAGGGAAATATCCGGCCCGAGGAAACAAGGATAGCAAAAGACATAGGCAACTGGATGGCTGTGAACGGCGAAGCCGTTTATGGAACGCATCACTCCGTTCTGGACAAGCATGATTGGGGATATTCCACACAAAAAGGAGATAAAATTTACCTCTCTGTCTTTAATAAACCAATGAATGATCTGCTAAGGGTAAAAGCGCCCGGTAGCAAGGACAAAGAGATGGTTTATGTTATTGAAAGCGCAAAGTTCCTGTCGACAAAAAAGCCTGCCATGATCAGGGACGGAGGCAGGGATAAAAACGGTTCTTGTTATTATGACATTGTCATTCCCGCCGAGATTGAGAAGACGCGCGAACCGTTTGTGATAGAAATAAGGCTGAAAAAAGTCGGCAAAGGAGAAAAGAGCGCTTATCAACAGGCCTTAACATAAGATTGTAAATAAATTGCAATAAATTGGCCAAATAGATTGCCCGATAAATCGCAAATAAATCAATTGTGAAACTTTCAAAATTATAGACGCATGAAAAGACAAACATTACTGTTATTATTAGATTGAATAATTCGGTTAACTGAAAAGGATAATACGGAAATAAATTATTTTTCTAGCACGGTTTTTATTTATATCTCTTGTTATCAGACGATTGCGTTGTTTGCTGTACTTGCTTTGTGGAAATAGAGTAAAAGAAATGTTTAAAACAGTAAGATGAACAAGTAGTGGTATTGTATGTTTGTGTGATAAATAATTAACCGTTTTAAATTAAAAATTAAATTAAAAATCAAACTGAAAATTAAATTAAAAATGTTCGTTGTTTGAAATCTGTATGTGGCTGCGAAAGATCAATAATGTCCAAATGTCCGTTGGAATAATTGTTGACAAATATTCAATCTCCTGACGGACGCCATTGGAAAACGGCGCTTGTAACAGTCTGATAACAAGAATTTCTCTCTGCATTAATTCTTTGAAAAATGCGAAAAACAAGCGCCTGTAATGCCTGAATTAACATTTGAGGCTCTGACGGACATTTTGGGATAATTTATTCGAACAGGCAAATCGTGAACATTAACATAAACAAAAAACATAACAGATGTAGCGCTCGTTTTTATTCTGATAATCCGGCAGTTGACCGTGTTTTGTCAAAGAGTCAAATATAAAAAAAGAAGCGGTGGGGACAAGAGTTACCCGTATTTAATGAAACGCTCTCAAGTCTGATATTGTTTTCTTTTTTTGTTTGGTTGATAAATTAGTTGATGTATTTAACCCAATAAATTTTTTAGTACCATGAGAATTTTAAGAGAGAAAAAACTTCGAAAATATAGGAATGCTATATTTTCATTCTGTTTTTTTTATTGTATCATTCCTGTAATGGCTCAGGAAAACAAGAAGGAGGCAGAAGACCCTGAATTGCATGTGGAAATAAAAGGGCGCAACCGGAGTGTGCTGATGGGGGAGCAGGACCCCTCGACAATGTTGCAGTCCGTATCTTCTGTTTCCGGAGACAGGCTGTTGCACAGGCCTGTTTTTCAGATGGAATCTTTTCTGGATGGAACCTTGCCCGGTTTGGTGACGGATATGTCGCAAGGCTATCCCACATCTCAATTATCATTAAAGCTGAGAGGTCGCGGGCTTATGATAGTTGTAGACGGTATTCCCCGTTCCGATGCAAATATCCCGGCCAGCCAGATCGAATCGGTTTCTGTTATCAAGGACGGGCTGGGACTGTCGATGATGGGAATGTCCAGCGGAAATGGAATATTGTATATTAAAACCAAAAGGGGAAACCGGACTTCCATGAAGATCGGGTTTACTGCCCAGCTGGCATTCAACAAGCAAATATTCCGCCCCGAATTTTTGGGAGCGTATGATTACTCGGTTTTGTTGAACGAGGCTTTGGTAAACGACGGAAAAGCGCCCATGTATTCCCGGCGCGATTTGGACTTGTTCGGGTCGGGTGCAAGCCCTTATACGCATCCTGACATCGACTGGTATGACGAAATCATGAGAGAGACTGCTCCGGTTTGGCAATATAATTTAAACATGTCGGGAGGGGGAAAAACAGCCCGTTATTTTGTTGATATCAATGTGTACGACCAGAGCGGTTTTTTGAAGCAGGATAAAACCCTGAATTCTTACGACACGCAGGAAAGCTTTAAAAAATATTCTCTCAGGACGAATACGGATGTATCTCTTGGCCCGTCTACTTTGATGAAAGTGAATGTTTTCGGGCAGATGTTCAGGGAAACTACTCCCGGAAGTATGGTGATGGGTAGCGTTTACAAGGCATTGCATACTACGCCAAACAATGCTTATCCTGTTCTTAATCCGAATGGAACGATTTCGGGAAATGCCATATACAAAAATAACCTGTATGCCCAGACCGTACATTCGGGATATTATATGTATCCGAAAACGGATTTCAATATAGACGTGTCACTGGAACACAAGTTTACGGAAAAGCTGAAAGGATTGTATGCCGGCGCCACCTATTCTTATAATTCTTCATACAGGGAAGAGTTGAACAGAAGCAAAGGTTTCGACGTCTATTCATACTGGAAGGATCCCGATGACAAAAGTCCCGATACGGATGCCAACTACGTTAAACTTGTGACTCCCAATATCGCGAAAAACGCATCGGATTACAGCCGGCTTAACAGATTGCAGTATCTGGAATTTGCGGCGGGATATGACTTCGGTATAAATAAACACAGTTCTAAAAATAAAGTATTGTATTCGTATAACGACTATCTGATCAAGGGAACGGCCTTGCCTTTAAGTAAAAATACGCT
This sequence comes from Prevotella sp., assembly GCA_031273295.1. Taxonomy (GTDB): domain Bacteria; phylum Bacteroidota; class Bacteroidia; order Bacteroidales; family Dysgonomonadaceae; genus Dysgonomonas. Next base: position 14,037 of record JAISSD010000191.1, on the reverse strand, counting down.
GAGCTTCAGATCGGAATATAACTACGACAAGCGTTATCTGGCCGAAGTGGCATTTTCGACAATGAGCCTGAATCAATTGAAGCCGGGCGAACAGTGGGGCTGGTTTCCTGCCGCCGGTATCGGGTGGAATATGGCTCGCGAAAACTGGTTTTCGGAGGCGGCGCCTGCTGTAGGCATGTTGAAGCTAAGAGCTACATACGGAGTGAATGGCAGTGATGGCACAGGCTCGTATTACAGAAGCGCTACGGGTACCTTGTCCGACTATTATTATACGTATCTGAAATACTATAAAAAAGGAACGGGCGTGAATCTGGGAGGAACAAGCGCTTCTCAAAGTACCCTGGTAGAGGCCAATCTGCCGTATCTGACCAAATGGGAAAAGATCAAAAGGTTAACGATCGGCGCCGACGTCGAAGCATTCGACGGAACGCTGGCCGCGACAGTAGAATTCTTCAACAATAACTATTCCGATATATTGCAAAAAAGCGTCGGTAAAGACAATAGCGGGCTTGTCGGAATAGATATACCAAAGGAGAATATAGGCGAATACAGGCAGACTGGACTTGAACTGGACGTCAACTACAATAACAAGTTCGGAGATTTTACCGTATATGCAAACGCGAATGCCACTTTTTACAAAACAAAACTTCTGGCTAACGGAGAATTGGAGTATCCGGAATCCTATATGCAACGGGTAGGAAAACCATACGGACAAATTTTCGGATATGTTGCCGACGGTTTTTTTCAAAGCCGGCAGGAGATAGATAAATATCTGGAAACAACGAAAATAGAAGGATACTTGCCTGTTCCCGGAGACCTGAAGTATAAAGACCTGAATAATGACGGCGTCATTGACGGAAAGGATATTAAAGATATAGGAACGAAATCTCCCCGTATTGAATACGGAATATATCTGGGCGCCGAATGGAAAGGAATAGGGCTGAGTATGCAATGGTCGGGAATAGCGAATTCCAGCGTGGTCTTGAGGGATACGCCATTTGGGATAAATGCAGAGGGCGGTTACGGGCAAGCCCTGGAAGAGCATCTGGACAGATGGACGCCGGATAATCCCGACGCCGGATATCCAAGATTGTCTGCCGTTGAGAATACTTACAATGAAAGGACGTCCTCATTTTGGGTTAAAGACGGAGCGTATTTAAGACTGAAAAATGTGGAGTTGTCTTATACGTTGCCGCATAAATGGATCTCTGCTATTCGCCTGTCGGGACTTAAAGTATTTGCAAACGGATATAACCTGCTTACGGTCTCCGGTATCAAAGACAAAGACCCGGAATTGCTGAATTTCATGTCAAGCGATGGCAATACGGGAATTGTGCCTAACGCTAAAGCTTTCAATTTTGGCTTGAATATTCAATTTTAAAACGAAAGAACATGAAACGGGCATGCAAAAGTGGCGCAAAGAGCATGAAACAACGTTCGGCGTAGCCGGTATGTTGCGAATTCTTTATGACCGTTTAAAAACAAAATTATATACACATGAAACGGGCATGCAAATGTTGCGCCAAAGAGCATGAACATGTTGCGAGTTCCATGTGACCTTTAAAAAACAAATTATGTACACATGAAAAACTTAATATATAAAATATTCAAGGCATTCTGTATTTCAGGCTTTATATTCACCGCCTCGTGCAACACTTTCGAGTCTGAGCCATTGGACTGGAATACAGAGGACAAGGTAATGAATCCGAAAGATTCTACGGCAAGCAATATAAAAAATATGTTTTATGCTATATATATCGATCTGCCGACTTTACACATAAGGCTTCAGGATTCTTATCTGGACGCCGGTACCGACGACGGAGTACCTACAAAGGATAAAGGGGGCAAAGGCAGTGTGGAGAATTACCGGAATGGAAGCCTTTCGCCGGATAATATCTCCAGCCTTGACGGGAATGCCTGGGCAAGATGTTATAGCGGAATCAGGAAAGCGAATCTTTTTCTGCAAAAAATAGAAGGTTATCCCTCTTCGACGCAACTTCCGGCCGGGCACATTGTGAAAATGAAAGCGGAAGCGCGGGCTGTGCGGGCATATTATTACTTTGAAATGCTTAAACGCTGGGACGGTATTCCACTGGTGTACGACAAAGTTTTGGATTTGGATAGCGACCTTGATATTCCGAGAAGCAGCAGAGACGAATGTGTGGAATATATACTGAACGAAGTGAGTCCCGATCGCCCTTCTTCCTGTTTCAATGACCTGTATGAAGCGCAGTCTACGGTCAACTCGGATAACACGGGCGTTTACGGGCGGTTTAATAAAGGAACCATTCTTGGTATGCTGTCCCGTCTCAGGTTGTATCTGGCCAGCCCTCTGTATAACGAGAGCGGCGATGTAGCCAAATGGAAGGATGCGGCTGACGCGGCCAAAGCGCTTATCGACCTGAACGTTTATGATCTGTTCCCTGATTTCATAAAACTGTTTGCCGATAAAAGCAGTTTCCCCAGCAAGGAGATCATAATGGTGAAGCAGATGGGGGAAAACTATACAATAGAAACCAAGAACAGCCCGGCGGGATATTATAATGGAACGGTAAAGTGTGAAGGCTTGACAAGCCCCAGCCAGAATCTGGTGGACGCCTTCCTTACCATTGACGGTAAAACGATCGATGATCCTGCGTCGGGATACGATCCTCAACGTCCTTACGAAAACCGTGACCCGCGTCTGACTCATACCGTGTTTTACAATGGCTCAAGATGGCTGAGCCGCAATGTGGAAACATTTGAAGGAGGTATGGACAGAAATAACAGGCCGGGAATGATACAGACCCAAACCGGTTATTATCTGAGAAAGTTTTTGAGCGCATCCGAAAACAGGACGGATTTTGGCAATGTGCCCCATCATTTTCAGATCATACGATATGCTGAAATTTTATTGAATTATGCGGAGGCTTTGAACGAGATCGATCCCGTAACCAATAAAGCGGAAATAGACAGGTACCTGATAAAAATACGGGCGCGGGCAGGTATTAATGCCGGAACCAACGGGCGCTACGGACTGCCTGAATCTTATACCAGGGAAGAGATGCGGACTATAATAAGAAACGAGAGACGGATTGAACTGGCGTTTGAAGACCATCGCTTCTGGGATATAAGACGATGGAAAATAGCCGGCGACGTAATGAAGAAAACGGTCAGGGGCGTGAAAATAACAAAGCAGGCCGATGGCTCGTTCAAGTACGAGTATGTTGACGTGCGTTCGTCTACTTTTGATCCGAAGATGTACTGGTACCCTATACCGAGAGAAGAAATGCAGGGTAACAGCAAGTTAGTCCAAAATCCCGGATGGAATTATTAAGAATACTCTAATATGCAGATTATGAAAAATATTATAATATTATTGTTCGCATTTATGCCTTTCTGTTTAGCCGCTCAGGTAACAGTCAAAGGAGTTGTCAAAGATAGCGGCGGGGAATTGTTGGCCGGAGCCACCGTTATTGAAGAAGGAAATCCTGCCAACGGGGTTATTACCGGAATTGACGGCGATTTTGTTTTGACGCTCAAGTCGGACAAGTCCATGATAACGGTAAGATTTATCGGATATCAGTCAAAAACCTTGAGACCGTCGTCCGGCACGATGATTATAGAACTCCATGACGACGGGAATATGCTCAAAGAAGTGGAAGTGGTAAGAATGGGTTTCGGCTCCAAGCCCAGAATATCGAATGTGGCGTCTATCAGTCAGATAAACGCCCAACAGATCAGGCAGACGCCTACGGCTTCCGTTCAGAACGCTTTGGCCGGACGGCTTCCGGGATTATTTCAGATACAAGGGGCCGGACAGCCGGGAAATGATGCGGCCGAACTGTTTATACGGGGTATATCCACATATTCCGGAGCCAGTACGGCTCCGCTCATACTGATAGACGATATCGAGTCCGATATGAAAACGCTGTCGCAGTTGTCGACAAACGAAATTGAAGAGATCAGTGTGTTGAAAGACGCCGGCAGTACAGCCATATTCGGGATCAAAGGGGCGAACGGCGTCATACTTGTCACTACCAGAAGGGGTAACGAAGGCCCGGCCAAAGTGACGTTCAGATCCGACGTGGGCTTGCAGCAGCCTACGTATAAAAACAAATTTCTGGGATCTTACGAGAGTTTGTCCCTTATCAGGGAGTTGTTGAGGAATGACGGGAATACAACGGCCCTGGAAGACCCGATGTATAGCGACGAGGCTCTGGAGCATTACAAGGCCGGAGATATGCCGTACAGGTATCCGAATGTAGACTGGTATGATTTGTTATACAAGAAAGCGTCTCTCCAGCAACAATATACGGTAGATGTACAGGGAGGGACAGACAAGGTGAACTATTTTGTTTCCTTGAGTTATCTTGATCAGGGCGGTCTGTTTAAAGAAATGGAAAAAGAAGAGGATTTCGACAATAATTATTATCAGAGAAGATATAATATCCGTTCAAATTTCGATATAAAGATCACGAAGGATTTCTTGCTGAAACTCAATGCCAACGGTATTTTATCGGAAGTTAACGAGCCGAATTTACCTTCTCCCAGAGAATCGGGTACATTCAGTATATTCAGGCGCATATTGGGAGGACGTTTTACGCCGTGGCGTTATCCGGCTTACAATCCGGACGGATCTTTCGGAGGTTATACGGGAACTTCGGTCAATCCGCTGGCTCTCTTGACATACAACGGGTATAAAAGAGACTTCCGAAACAATGTGAACGGCAATATAACATTGGAGCATAATCTTGATTTTATTGCCAAAGGGTTGAAGGCAAGGGGCGTAATGGCCTTGACCAATACGTGGGCATGGAAAAGGGAGTTGACCAGAGGCGAGGCGCTGGATTTTTCGTACGATGAGGAAACCGACTCCTACCGTCCGATCATAAATAATCAATATGTGTTGCCTCCGTTGGCGGTGGCGGAAACAAAAACAAAACCGTTTATCAAGATAAACACGCGCTTCGATCTGGTATATGACCGCAAATTCGGTTCGCACGGGGTCAGCGGGCTTTTACTTGGCAACTGGTATTCCGACAGGTCGGGAGAGGAAACTCCCGGAAATACGATCAGTTATTCAGGACGGTTAAGCTACAACTATAATTCCAGATACATAACGGAACTTAGTTGCGCCTATAACGGTTCCGACAGGTTTGCCGACGGAAACAGATTCGATTTTTTTCCCGCCGTTTCGTTGGGATGGAATTTAGCCGAAGAGCCTTATTTAAAGGATACGTTCCGGAAATTCAAGATCGGGACGCTCAAGCTCCGGGGATCATACGGGATATCGGGTTCGGATGCATTGTCTGCCGACAGGTATACCTATCAGGAATCCTATGTGAATGATTTCGATTACTTCTTTGGGGAGGATCCCAAAAAAACGCTGGCGCTGGTACTAAAAAGCCTGGGCAACAACAACGTGAAATGGGAAACGGAGAAAAAACTGAATCTTGGAGTAGACATGAGGCTTTTCGAGGACCGTTTGGCCGCGACAGTAGACTATTTCCACAACAAAAGAAGCGATATATTGACAACGCGCAATTCCATTGTTATTTATGCCGGATTCAGAACGAATACATTGCCTTATATGAATATCGGACGCACCCGCAACAGAGGTTGGGACGGAGAATTGTCATGGAGGGATAAAATCGGAAAAGACTTCAGCTACTTTTTCAGGGGTACGCTCTCTTATGCCAAAAACAAAATACTGGATATGGACGAAGCTCCGAGCGAGTATGTGCTTAGCATGCAGACGGGCAGGGCTATAGGTACCATATTCGGTTTCGTGGCCGATGGTTTTTATAATACGCAGGAGGATATAAATAACGGGCCGTACGACGTGTTAAGAGGCGGGGCGTCTTTGGGAGATATTAAATATCGCGATATAAGCGGGCCGAATGGCGCTCCCGATGGTATTATCGACGAATACGACAGGGTACCCATCGGTAACTCGCGCCCGGATTTTAACTATGGGCTTTCGTTTGGTTTTTCCTATAAAAATTTCGACTTTTCAGCTCTGTTTCAGGGAGCTACGGGGGCTTCACTGTCTATCGAAAGCATGTTGCGCATAGGAGGGACAGATGGCCGTCCGATGCCGATACACGAAGGTCGGTGGACATATTACGACAAGGGAGGCAACTATATAAGCGATCCGGCACAATTGGCGGAGATGAATAAAAACGCCAGTTTTCCGTTGCTTAAAGCCGGCAATGGCAAGAATCAGGCGGCGTCTTCCTACTGGTTGCGTTCGGCGGACTATCTGAGATGGAAAAATCTGGAAGTAGGCTATAACTTTCCGTCGAAGTGGTTCGGAAAAGCGGGCGTAAAATCATTGCGCATCTACGGTTCCGCGCAGAATCTCATAACATGGTCCGGACTGGGAGATTATCAGGTAGACCCTGAAAGTTCCCGCACCACAAGTTTCAACAGTACAAGCGTGGGGCCTCTGGATACTTATCCGCAGCAACGCGTCTATAATTTGGGATGTCAAATCGTATTTTAAAAAATAAACCAATATGAAAAATATATTTCTTGGCCTTTTTTGTATTGCCATTCTTGTCTATGGCTGTATGGAGACGTCGGAAGGTTTCCTTTCCGACAAGTCGACCAGCAATGTGGATACCGAGGCTGTGTTTTCGGACAGTTCTCTTACGGTGCAGTTCCATACTGCCCTTTATATGCAATTGGGGAGGGTAGCCATGTCTCCGCATACGGCCAGCAGTATGATCAATGATTACAAGGATTATGAAGCCGCCACGGATAATAGCAGGCACAGTCATTTTGCCAAATCTGAATTTACGCCGGCTTATACAAAGGGCGATTTTACCCAGAACGGTATAAATGCCAATTATTCTCTTTTCAGAACTTCATGGGAAGAGATGTATCAAAGTATACAAAGATGCAATACTTTCCTGCAAAACTATCAGAAAGCGCCGCTTTCCGAAACCAAAAAGGTAAACCTGGCTGGAGAAGCCCGCTTTCTCAGGGCTTTCTATTACTTTCACCTGCTGCGTTCGTATGGCGGAGCGCCTCTGCTATATGACCAGGTGCTGGATCCTTTCGGGGATTATATGATTCCGCGGGGAACGTTTGAAGAGACGGTGAATTATATTGCTTCCGAGCTTGATTTTGCCGCGGGTATGCTGCCGTTGGTGCAAGACGGTATAGATTATGGGCGTCCTACCAAGGGCGCTGCATTGGCCTTGCTCGGCAAATTGTATTTACAGGCCGCCAGCCCTCTGCACAATGGCGGAAATGTGGGCTCCGGCGATAATCGCTTGTTGACGGGCTATGATGATTACCAAATGGAACGATGGGAAAAAGCGGCGAAAAAACTGAAAGAAGTGATCGATCTGGATACATACGGCCTGATAGTCGATAATACGACGCGGCCGGGAAACGGTTTTTATCAGGCGACCACTACAAGGGTAAACAAGGAAAGGGTCTGGTTTTGGATAACGACCAATGCGCATACCTTTCCGGGGAATGTGCTTATGCCGAAATCAAGGGGCGGAAGCGCGAGAATAGTTCCGTATCATGAGCTGGTTCAGGCTTTTCCCATGAAGAACGGTTTGTCGGTGGATGATCCGGATTCGGGATATGACGCCGGGAATCCGTATGAAAACCGTGACCCCAGATTCGGATACACAATTATTTATAATGGAGCAAAATGGATTAAGACAGCCAACGGAAACCCCGAACCTGTATATACTTACAGAGGGGCGACGGACGACGGTATTTTTGTATCTACAGCCACAGGATATTATTTCAGGAAATGTGTCGGAGAGTCTCTGCTGGGCGGCGCTACCAATAAAGAAGCGCAAGGGTTGAGTTTTATCAGATATGCGGACGTATTGCTGATGTACGCCGAGGCTTTAACCGAATTGGATGTAAATGCTAACAGGACGGAGATCGAAAAACAGCTTTTTGCCATCAGAGACAGGGCCGGTATAGATCCGGGAAATAACGGCAGGTATGGAATTCCGGCAGATATGAATAAAGATGCCATGCTTGAGTTTATTATAAATGAAAGGCGTATTGAATTTGCAAATGAATGCGGAAACCGTTTTTTTGACCTGAAACGCCGCAAATTGTACGAAAAACTGAACGGGATGTGGACCAGCGCCGCCGTTTGGGAAAAAGTGGGAGATTATTATTCATGGTCGGTACAGCCTGTAGAGCAGCATTTCTTTGATACTCCGAGAATGTATCACAGCGCCATTCCTCAAAAGGAAATAAATTCCTCGAAAGGAACATTGATCCAGAATCCCGGTTGGTAGTAATTAAATAATAACAAACACGATGAAAACATATATCAAGTATTTATTAGTCGCCTTTTGCGTACTGTCCGGCGCCGGATTGCTCAACTACAACTGTTCGGACGACTACAAATACGGCGTCGACAGCCGGTTTTATGACGGAATGACTGTGAAAGTGAAGAATACGGTAGATAACGTATTGCGTATCAATATAGATAACAAGGACCAGATTTCGCTGGAAATAACGCCTGAAGATATTGTACTGGATACAAGGGCTTTTACTTACGCTGTAACTGGCGACAGTATTTTTACCATAGACGTTTCAGGCAATATTACTCCGCTGAAAGTGGGGTCTGCCGAATTGAAAGTAGTATTCAGGGCTAACAATCAGATAACTGCCGGCTGCAAGGTGGAAATTTATAAAGACCCGGTCAGTGTGGAGCAGATCATAGTGCCGGACGCCGTGAAAAACTGCATGGTGGAAATAGGCAAGACATTTGATCTTGGCTCCCGGATTGTAGTCCTTCCCGGAAATGCCGACAACAAGGAGTTGGATTACAGGGTGGAAAACGGATCATTGGCTACAATTGACGGGAAAGGTGTCATAACCGGTATTGCCGAAGGCGCCACCAAGATAATAATGACAACAAAAGACGGTACCAATATTACTGCGGAATGTAATCTGCAGGTTGTACCGGAGGTGAAGGTCGGCGATATCGTATTACCGCCGAAATTGGATGGCTTGACTATCGGGTTGAATGAAACCCTGAATATAGCTTATGTTGTAAAGGTAGAACCGGAGAATGCGTCGAACAAGACGCTGAAGTATGAAGTGGCTAACGGTTCGGCGGTTACGGTTGATGCAAACGGGCTGATCAAGCCTGTAGCCACAGGAGTAGCGACAATAAGGGTAAGTTCTACGGATGCGGATATATCCGCCGGCGAGAAAAATGTTACCAAAGAATTTACTATAACCGTGGATGGCAATGTCAGTGAACTGACCCGTGCTCTCTGGACAGTGAGCACATCCCATGCTTTGCCGTCTGACGCCGCTATATCAAACGGGCCTACCAGTCATCTGGATGGAGTGAATACGACTTGTATATCCATGGTTAAGCCGGGTAAATCTGTCGGCGGAGTAACTGTTCCATCCGGCGACGTGGTCTGGTTTATAATTGACCGGAAAAACAATGATGAATTCAACTATTTCAAGATCAGGCATAGAAATACCAGCCAACTGATGCTGAGAGTAAGGAAAGTGTCTTTCTATGGAAGTAATGATGGCGGCGCCTTTACTGAAATAAAAGCCGGTATCGATATACCGGATGCTACGTCTTCAGCTGCGTCGGCTATCGAAAGTGGAAATGTGAGTCTGCCGCCAACCAGCTACAGATTTATAAAAATGACGTATGATGCATGGGATACCGCCAGTGGTTCAAGCATGCAGATCGCGGAGTTTAATTTAGGAAAACAATAAAGTTTTTGTTAACTGTTTTGGAAAGAGGGCGTGTCGAAAGCGATGCGCCTTCTTTTTTGGTAACTTGCAGATTCATAGACCCAAATTTTCCTTAAACTCTTTAAATTCCTTAAACTCTTTAATTTCCTTACATTACAGCGCCGTCAAATCCGAAAGGCCGGAGGCAGACAAGTTGGGTTTGTGCATTTGGTTGGTAGATTCCTCCTTTCAGTCGAAATGATGTGCGCCGGTTTGGGCAGATGTTTCATTTTCCTCATTTTCCTTAATTTCCTTAAAATCCTTAATTTCCTTGCATTACAACACCGTCAAATCCGAAAGGCCGGAGGCAGACAGGTTGGGTTTGTGCATTTGGCTGGCAGATTCCTCTTTTCAGTCGAAATGACGTGCGCCGGTTTGGGCAGATGTCTCAGCGGCCTCATTTTCCTTAAACTCCTTAAATTCTTTAATTTCCTTACATTACAGCGCTGTCAAATCCGAAAGGCCGGAGGCGGAAGGTTGGGTTTGTGCATTTGGCTGGCAGATTCCTCCCTTCAGTCGGAATGACGTGCGCCAGTTGGGCAGATGTCTCAGCGTCCACATTTTCCTTAATTTCCTTAAAATCCTTAATTTCCTTGCATTACAGCGCCGTCAAATCCGAAAGGCCGGAGGCAGACAGGTTGGGTTTGTGCATTTGGCTGACAGATTCCTCTTTTCAGTCGAAATGATGTGCGCCGGTTTGGGCAGATGTTTCAGTTTCCTCATTTTCCTTAAACTCCTTAAATTCTTTAATTTCCTTAAATTACAGCGTCGTCAAATCCGAAAGGCCGGAGGCAGACAAGTTAGGCTTGTGCGGTTGGCTGGCAGATTCCTCCCTTCAGTCGGAATGACGTGCTCCGGTTGGGCAGATGTCTCAGCGGCCTCATTTTCCTTAAACTCCTTAAATTCTTTAATTTCCTTAAATTGCCTTGAAGAGAAGATCAGCCAGGTTTGAATGACATTACAGGCATAAAAAGACACCCTCTTTGTTCGATTTCGTATCGTAATTCCGCTAATTGGATATAAAAAGGCGGAAATCTGCAACGGCTTATCCAATCGGATTAAATATATTTGTTGGATAATATATTCTTATTAAAATTCACGAACAAAATTCAGACTTATGAAAAAAGCGATTCAATCAATGGTTATTGTTGCTGCCGGATTGTTGTCCGGTTGCAGCAGTGAAGAGAGCGTCTCCAGGCCGGAGACAATCGGTCAGACAGGGACTTTGACTTTCAGTTTTCCCGCTCCGCGTCGAAGCGTGACTTATGCGATTACCGATGCCGATGCAACCACGGGTGAGGATGCCGGTGTGGATGCAACAGCCGATGAAGCCCTGATTAGTGATGTAACGGTTTACATGTTCGAAAATTCGGGCAATGAATTTCTGGTGGCCAGACAGTCGGCAACAGCGGGTGAAGGCGCCGGCGTCCAGTCGGTTAGCATCGACGTGAACGACTTTACTTCCAACGATGCCGATTATGTGTTTTATGCCGTAGCCAACGTCAATGACAACATCGAAGACAACTTCAAGGTTGGCATAACCACACTCGATGACTTCACCATTGCCGTTGCGGCAAAGACAGGGGCCCGGATTCCCGGCAGCAACATGTTGATGGTTGGCTATAAAACGATTACCGGTTTGTCTGCGGAGACCGAGCAGAGTCATACGATTAATTTGCGTCACCGCGTAGCGCGTTTCGACATCGACAACACCACTGAAGACGAAGACCCGGACAACAACGACGACGAATCGGGTACTGAAACATTCTTCAGGATAACAAAAATCCATGTGTTCAACACATTGGCCGAGGGTTATCTTACAGAAGAAACCAACGGCCGTCCGACGGAACGCGACCCTCTTGCCAACAAGGCTGACTTGGCAGGCGAGTATGCGATTGATGTTGCCGGTGTAGACAATATAAACGACGGACTTGCCGCAGGCGCGTTCTACCTCTGGCCTGGAGAACTGGCCGCCAAATCTGATCTGGATGCTCCCGGCTCCACGGTCATCAAGGTGGAGGGCGTCTATGTCGTCGATGACACACAGATAGAGCCGGTAGTTCATACAGTCCAGTTGACCGATGAACAGGAAATCGAGGCCAATGTCCGTTATACATTGAAGGTATCGCGAATCGGCGGGAAGAGCTTGAGATTCGATTTGGTTCCCTCCAAGTGGGGTAACGGGCCTGACGTTACTGCAACTCCGTCCGTCGGAGCTTTTGAATACGCCGGCTTCGAGCTTCTTGTTGGCGGGGCAACGGAAAGTGCATCGCTAACTAACGACAACATTGACCTGTCGTCCAATACAGGGGACAGCGAATTGACGTTTTATACCGAAAGCGACAGCAGGGCGACGGGCGCACTGACAGCCAAACTTGACTTGACCAGGGGAACGGGCTATAAACCAAACGTAACTCCCGAGCTGGACGGCGATCCGGTAGTCACCTATTCGGGAATAAAAGTCAGGCAGTCATACAAAATTATTTTACCAAAGACGACTTACCCGGTTGAGGGAACCCTCACGATAAAAGACGAGAAAACAGGTCTGGAAAAGGAACTTGCCATCACTTCCGTTCCCGTTTACGAAAACACAATTCACAAACCTGTTCTTGTCGGGGGCAAGTATTGGGCTCCGGTGAATGTTGGCGCGACTTCTACCACTTACGGTACAAGTGTTGACGAGCGCGGTTATCATTTCCAGTGGGGCCGCAGTTATACACAGTTTATCTACGATGTCACAAATGATAAGGTAGAGGGTCCTTTATCCGCCGGGGAAGCCGCAACAAAGGCTGACAAGTTTATCTACAACAATTCTTCGGAGACTTATAATGACTGGTTAAGTCCTCAGAATCACGATTTATGGAAAGATGGTGACCGGGGTCCGTGTCCTGTTGGTTGGCGAGTTCCTACCGAAGCAGAGTTAGCAGATTTGGTTAACGGTACCTTAGCCAGTAACCGTTTGGCAATCACCGGCGACGTTAGCAATACTACTCTCTATTTGCCTGCCGCCGGCGGCCGCGATAGCGCCGGTACGTGGTACAATCAGGGCCCGCGCGGCAACTACTGGTCGTCTACCGTTTCGGGTATTGACGCACTGAGGTTGACCTTCACTACCGGTTCGCCCACTGCTGTGGCTGCGAACAATCGCGCGAGCGGCTTTTCTGTTCGTTGTATCCAAGAATAGACAGGTTGCGCCGGAATATTAACGTGACTAATATGATTTACAGGATTAAAAAAACAGTTAACACGATTGAAAATGATTAACATGATGCGGATTGAAAGAATTTTTTAACCGCAAATGGCACAGCAAGGGGGGCATGCCCCCTTGTCTGTTTATGCGGCTCTGTGGGGTTGCAAGCCCTTGTCAATGTGCCCGGATACGCTTTTTGAGACGCATTTTTCTGCAGGGAGGGAAAAAGGCCAAAGGTCTCTTTACTTCTTTTTTCTCCGCCTGCTTTTCGGTGGGTTGTATTTTTGAAAACATGAAATCCGTCTTGCCTGTTTCCTTGTTCAGCGTGATCTAACCTTTACCTTTCTTATCGACCAGTCTGTCTACATACACTGTTTTTCCTTCGCCAAGGCTGCTGCGCTGGTCTTCGGTTAGGTACTTTCCCCGAAAGTTTTTTTGAACGTCCTTTGTCCTGCGTTTGCTATGCTCTTGCCTCCGGTCATTGTCGAAACGGAACTCGAAGTCGCGTTTGTCGGCATTGAATTGAAAGCAAGCCGAGAACGTTGTATTTTTCTTCGACGTCATGTTTTCCAGATATACGGATTTTCTGATTCAATAAAAGATTCCATTTCGGGTTTATGCGAACTCTAACATCAACTCCAATTGTTTACTTTTGTTTCGTTCTTTCATTCCATGATTGTGTTGAGCAATGTTATCCGTATCAAAATTACAAACAAGGGCTTCCACAACCGACTTTCTATTCTCAATATTTGCTCCATTATGATAAAAATGGTCTTTTGTTATGATATTAAACTTGTTCCAATATTTTTTTATCATTTCATTTTCGCGCCAATCATTGTGATGCCAAGTGGAAAGAATAAACTTTGCTTTGGTCTCACGTAGCAAATGGAAAAGATTTTCTTCGTCTTTTTCCGTCCAGCCATTGTAATAATCCACATGACGACCAAAATAGGGCGGGTCGCGTAAATTATATCATTTTATGTTGCCAAGGGAATTATTTCGGTAAATGATTTGTTGTAAAACACCCAGTCAGGTTCGGGTTGTAAAATTTGAGAAACAGCAATCAATTGATTGACAATTTTGGTAATATATGCCTGTGCAAAACGGTC
>JAISSD010000183.1 GCA_031273295.1 Prevotella sp. | reverse complement strand
GGCTTAACCGATTTGAACAAATATATCACTCAAGCAAATAAACAGATTGCCGTACGAAAAGAGTACACTTCACCTTCCAAAATCATAGCCGAATTGACTTTGGGCTTTTGGGTCAGCCTGTTCAACGTCGAATATGAACGTATCTTGTGTAAAAATTTACGAAAAGTTTTTCCCAACATGCCGAAAAAAGAACGTCAGCGGAAAAAAGTAGCACCGCCGTTGAACCGTTTCAGGACGTTTCGTAACCGTATTTTCCACCACGAACCCATTAGCTGGAATCTGGAACGACTGCGGCAAATACATGCCGAAATGCTTACCGTCATAATGTGGGCAAACAGGGATATTCCCGTATGGCTTGCTCCGTTTGACAGATTCGACAGCGTATGCAACAGCGTAGAAAAAAGATTATTGGGGTGATTGGCGCTTTGTGTCCTTTGTGTCCTTTGTGTCCTTTGTGTTAAAAAAATCTCGTCCCCGCGCATCGAAAAAAGGTATATCTTTGTGCCATTAATAATTAAAATAAGCAGACCCATTATGGACAATACAAAAAACGAAAATAAAGATAAAAAGCTTTTTCTGGCATCCTATTTTTCGGGAGTAGCCGGTCTGTTTCCAGATTTTGCGGGCAACGACTGTACAGGCAAAAAGGTCGTTTTCATCCCAACGGCAAGTATTCCGGAAAAAATAACGTTTTACGTTGGCGCCGACAAAAAAGCGCTTGTAAAACTGGGACTCATTGTTGACGAGTTGGAAGTTTCAAGCGCCTCGCCCGATGAAACAGCCGATAACATAGCCGGCGCCGACTATGTTTTTGTATCGGGTGGGAATACATTCTTTCTGTTGCAGGAGTTGAAACGTACCGAAGCGGACAAACTCATTATCGAGCATATCAACAGGGGAAAACTCTACCGGAGCCGCCGCCGGCTCCATGATTGCCTCGAAGGACATAGAGTATGCGAAATATATGGACAAGCCGACCGTTGCTCCGGATTTGCAGGGCGACTTCACCGCACTGTCCATTGTTGATTTTTGCGTGGTTCCGCACTGTACCAACTTCCCGTTCAAAAAGGCGACGGAAAAAATACTCATTACTTACTCCGATACGCTCGACTTGCGCCCCATCAGTAACAATCAAGCGATTGTTGTTAATGGCGACAAGGTGGAAACAGTTACCGCAAAAAGTGAGGGGACGAGAAGTATCAGCGTTGCAGCCGACAGTGGCGGGTCTTGGAGTACGAAAGCCTCATTTCCACCTAATTTTTTCCAACAAAACAACCTCGTAGAGCAATGGAATATCATACAACCCCCCGACCTCGTTACTCGTTAAAAATAAAGTATGTGAAAATGGAGTACAAATGAAATCATTAAAAAATAAATTTATGGTATTTACAAACAGGTATGAATCTCCATTCGGCGGGATTACACTGGCAAGCGACGGCGAAGCTTTGACCGGATTGTGGTTTGATAAACAAAAGTATTTCGGGGGTACGCTGTCTCCCGAAAACGACGAAAAACAACTTCCTGTTTTTGAAAAAACAAGGGAGTGGCTTGATTGTTATTTCGGCGGCAGTGAACCGGATTTCATGCCGGCTGTCAAATTGGACGGTTCGGAGTTCAGGCTTGCGGTATGGGAAATTCTCAAACAAATTCCATACGGACAGCGAATCACTTATGGAGAAATTGCCGCGGAAATAGCACGCCGGCGGAATGTCGGAATGTCGGCTCAGGCGGTTGGAGGCGCTGTCGGCCATAACCCAATTTCCATTATTGTACCTTGCCATCGTGTTGTGGGAACGAACGGTAGTCTGACAGGCTATGCGGGCGGTATTGAGCGAAAAATCGGACTGCTCAAACTTGAACGTGTGAACATGGAGAAATTATTCGTCCCGAAAAAAAGAACGGCGCTGTAAGGGCCTAAAATAAACATCAAAGATATCAATACTGGAACACGATTTTCTTGAACTGGAAAAAGAGGGATGAAAAAGTGAAAAAAATGGAGTCTTCATTCCGTGGATGAAGTCGTAAAGAAACTACCGAAACAGGTGCGCGATGAATATTACAACATAGCAGAATTTTGATAGTTATCCTACTTTTTTTCCGTTATCTATCGAAATTTTACTATCTTCGCAGCCGATTTAATTTGTATAAGAATGGAACGATTAATGAATTTGGGAGTTATTCCGGTAAATACGGATATTTTATACTCGTTGTACAACGACTTGAAGAGTCCGGATAAGAAATTATCCGAATTGGAGCGCAAGGGGCTTGTAATTCGGGTGAAGCGGAATTTGTATGTCGTTTCCCCAAAAGTTCATAAGAAGGAAATTTCAACGGAACTCGTGGCAAATCATTTGTACGGACCTTCGTATGTTTCGCTTGAATCGGCTCTCGCTTATTACGGATTGATTCCCGAACGAGTGTATGCGATGCGTTCGGTTTGTATAAAGTTGCACAAGCAGTACGATACGCCGCTGGGACATTTTGAATATGTAAAAGCGCCTGCAAAATATTATCCCGTTGGCGTCAGTCAGGAAATTATCGGCAACTCTTATGCTTTTCTCATTGCCTCGCCTGAAAAGGCATTGTGTGACAAGATTATTGCTACGCCAAATCTTAGATTACAGTCTGTCAAGGCAATACAAGAGTATTTGGAAGAAGATTTGAGATTTGAAATGTCGGCACTAGCTACTTTTGATCCGGATACTGTCGAAGCATGTATTGAATTTGGCAAAAAGAAAACGGAATTAACTCAATTATTAAAACTGTTGCAGAATGGAAAAGAATATTTTTGACCAAATGTTATCGCGTTATTCGCCTGCAACGAAAGTAGAGAAGCAAAATGCAATTCACGAGATAATGCAGGAAATTGCGCTGGCAGGACTTTATAAAGCCGGTTTCTTTGGAAAAGCTGCTTTCTACGGCGGTACTTGCCTGCGCATTTTCTACGGTTTGCAGCACTTTTCCGAAGATCTGGATTTCTCGCTGTTGCAGGCAGACGAAAGTTTCCGATTGGAAAACTATTTCGATGCCATAAAAGCGGAATTTCAGTCGCTTGGACAGGAAATCACTATCACGCGGAAAGAAAAGAAAACGCAAACCAATATCGAATCGGCGTTTTTGAAAGAGAATACCGAAGTTTATAACTTGGCTTTTTCGACCGAAAAGCATGTGAAAATCAAGATTGAAGTCGATACGCAGCCGCCTCTTGGATTTTTGACAGAGAACAAGTTATTGCTTTTGCCGTTTTCGTTTATGGTGCGTTGTTATGCCTTGCCGGATTTGTATGCCGGAAAAATGCACGCCATGTTGTTTCGTAATTGGAAAAGCCGGGTAAAAGGGCGCGACTG
The DNA here is from genome assembly GCA_031273295.1 of Prevotella sp. GTDB lineage: Bacteria > Bacteroidota > Bacteroidia > Bacteroidales > Dysgonomonadaceae > Dysgonomonas. The sequence continues at coordinate 38,254 of JAISSD010000183.1, read as the reverse complement.
GTACGATTTCGAGTGGTATGTACGGAACAATGTTGCGCTGAATTTTAAGCATCTACAACAACGAACAGAACAAATTAACGCCATAAAAGCGGAAGATTTCACTCCGACAAATTTCAAGACCTTGCTCAAAGAACGCATCTCTCAAACTGATATTGCATTAGTGAAAAACGATGTCCGCCCGTTTATCAAGAATCCGGCGGAAATGGAGATATGGAGTACGGAATATTTTCTGCAATTGGTTGATATGATATGGATAGTCTAGTTGAAATGAATAAAATATGGATACAAAATTTATCACCCTCACCAAAGAAAATATCGGTAAAGAGCATATCTGTTGTGCGTTTTCCGATAAGAAATGCAAGGAAAGTTACGAACTGAAAAAAGAATGGCTCAACAGAGAGTTCGACAACGGCTATGTTTTCCGGCGACTTGACGAGCGGGCAAAGGTTTTCATCGAATACTGTCCGGCAGAAAAAGCGTGGACGCCCGTTGAGGCGCCGAATTATTTGATGATAAACTGCTTTTGGGTTTCGGGACAATACAAGGGCAAAGGCTATGGCAAAGCCCTGTTGCAGTCGGCAATGGACGATGCCCTGTCACAAGGAAGGGACGGTTTGGCGACTGTGGCCGGAACTGCCAAGTTTCATTTTATGAACGATACCAAATGGCTGTTGCGACAAGGTTTTGAAACGGTTGAAAAATTGCCTTACGGATTCAGTCTTTTGGTCGGAAAACTGAATCCGCAGGCGGAAAATCCCCGATTCAGGGACTGCGCGACGAGCGGAGAATGTGAATTTCGGGACGGCATCGCTGTCTATTACACCAATCGTTGTCCGTTTACGGAATATCACGTTCACCATTCCCTGATTGAAACAGCCCAAAAGCGCAACCTCCCGCTGAAAATAATCAAATTGGAAACGATGCAACAGGCGCAGTCTTCGCCCACGCCCGCTACGATTTTCAGTTTGTTCTACAATGGAAAATTCGTTACGACGGATTTAAGCGTTTGCATGGATAGCCGCTTTGACAAAATCGTGAATACTTGAAGTTCGTAATAACAGCAGATATGAAAATCAGGAAAATCTAAAATAAACATCAAAGAGATCACCACATCAAATAAATCCAAAATGAAAACAGCAAAAGACTTGTCATCCGGAATGCCTTCCTCCGGCACAAAGCCCCATTACGAGATACTTGACGGATTGCGTGGAGTAGCGGCAGTGATGGTGGTCGCCTTTCATATCTCCGAGGCTCACACCTTAGACCGCTTCGAACAAGTAATAAACCACGGCTATCTGGCGGTCGATTTCTTCTTTGTGCTGTCCGGTTTTGTTATCGGCTATGCCTACGACGACCGCTGGGGGAAAATGACTGTCGGCGACTTTTTCAAGCGGCGGCTTATCCGGCTTCATCCTCTGGTGATCATGGGTATGATTATCGGCGCCACGCTTTTCTACTTTGGAGGTTCCGCCATATTTCCGCTAATCCATGATATTCCGGTGTGGAAAATGCTTGTTTATATGGTACTCGGCATGCTGCTTATTCCCATGCCGCCTTCGATGGATATTCGTGGCTGGGAAGAAATGTACACTCTGGATGCGCCAAGTTGGACGCTGTTTTTCGAATATATTGCCAATATTTTTTATGCTCTTTTTATCCGGAAATTTTCAAAAAAGGCGCTTGCCGTTCTGGTATTCCTGGCCGCCTGCGCCACCGTCCATCTTATCCTGACAACTGCGGGCGATATAAACGGCGGTTGGTCGTTCACCGAGACGCATCTGCGCTTCGGTTTTACCCGCTTGCTATATCCCTTCTTTGCCGGACTGCTGCTCTATCGAATGGGAAAACCAATTCATGTCAAACATGCTTTCCTGTGGTGCAGTTTACTTGTCGTAATTGCATTGTCCATGCCACGGATTGGCGACAGCGAACACGTTTGGATGAACGGCTTGTATGAATCGTTCTGTATCATTATTCTTTTCCCGCTCATCGTTTTTTGGGGAGCAAGCGGCAAAATCAAAAGCAAATATGCCTCGCGGATCTGCAAATTTCTCGGCGACATTTCTTTCCCGCTATATATCACGCATTATCCGGTTATGTATCTCTACATCGGCTGGATTTCCGATACGCATCACACTTTTTCGGAAGCCATTTGGGTCGTTTTGCTTGTTGTTGTATCAAGTATCGCCCTTGCATACGCTTGCCTGAAATTATATGACGAACCGGTAAGGAGATGGTTAAGAAAAAGATATAATGGATAGACGGGATTAAATAATCGGTCAAAAAACGATAAATATGGATATTTGTACAAATAATAAATTATGTCAATGAATTTGGATGCGTATGACCAAACAAGAATGTGTATATTTGTAAAAAAAATTGACTTTGTAAAACAGGTTTAATTTTATGAATAATATAAAATCAACCGGGGTACAATGTGTATATATCCTCTTGTGAATTGTAAACCTAAGGTTATAAACAAAAACAGTTAAAGAAACGATGACATTTAATTGCTTGTTAATGGCATATATTTTATCTTTCCTCCACAATAGAAAGTGTGAATATCATCAGTGAAATAATTAAATTATACAATCCATGAATAAATTTATCAGTTTAGAAGAAATTTCCCCCGATAACTGGCGGGCAAGGTATCAGGGCAATTACGGGGTATATACCATCAAAATGACCCTCGACGGCAATGAAGCTACTGATTTTTCATGCTCATGCCCAAGCAGTCGCTATCCGTGCAAACATATTGCCATGGTGAAAAAAGCGATTGCCGAACGGATGGCGGAAATCCGGAAACCGGTGAAAGAAAAGGAGATAACCGTTGAAAGCGTACTAAAAGACGTACCGCAGAAAGAGTTGTATGACTTCCTTGTCCGGCAGGCGCGTTATAACCCGGAGCTGACCAACACCCTTTTGCTGGAATTTTCGCACAAAATAAGCGCCGGAAATAAAAGTAAAAACGGAGACAGAAACGGAGACGAAAACAGTTATTCACTCATATTGCGTAAAACTCTGGAAAATACATACATAACCAATACTGATTTGTATGATTACGGCGGCAATGTGGAGATTGACGCTTTAGACCAATGGATCGACAAGGCGCAAACCTATGCCAAACAAGGAAATTACCGGGAGGCCGTACTCATCAGCAAAGCCTGCATCGAAGAGTATGCAGATTGGTTGCAGAAGACGGATAGCTATATGACAGATTATATCAATCCTGATTATCAAACTACCCCGTTTGAAATATTGAATACGGCCCTCACAAATTCCGGTGTGGAAGCCGGGGCGTTGTTCGACTACTGTCAGGCTGAAATGGCAAAACCAAAATACTCCGAAACGGATATGTTCGACGAGTTCAACGATTTGCTGATGACCTTGTCTGCCATCATAAATCCGGACGGATTTATCAACTTGCAGGATAATCTACTGAGCAAGGTTCCGGACAAAAGTTCGTACGAAGCGCAGAAGATTCTGCAGCGGAAAATTGATTTCTATACGCAGGCCGGCCAACCGGAGAAAGCATGGGAAGTGATGGAGACCAACCTGCAGATAGAAAGTTATCGAAAAAAAGTAGTCGAAAAAAAGATAGAAAATCAGCAATTCACAGAAGTAAAAAAGCTGATCAAGGATTTTATTAAGGGTAGCGGTAACAGATATCCAAACTATTGGCACGATTTTCTTTTGACTATCGCTCAAAAAGAAAAAGACGCGCCCGCCATACGGGAAATATCGTTTGAATTTCTTAAAAGCCAGTTCGACGCCAAATATTTCCGTGCCTACAAATCCACCTTTACTGGCGATGAATGGCAAAAGGAGGTGGAAACCCTCATCAAAACTTATGAAAAAAGCAGCCAACAAAGATTTAGCAGCAACATTGCAGAGGTGTTGGTAGCTGAAAAAGCCATCGAAAGATTGATAGCATACATTGAAAAATACCCGTCGCTGCATGTGATAGAACAATACTATAGCATGTTTTCCGCATCGTTTCCCGAAAAGACGCTTGCCTTGTTCCGTCAGGAAGTGGATATCTACGCGAAAAACACGGGAAGAAACTCTTATGAAACCATTCTCGATACACTGAAAAAGATGAGAAAAATAAAAGGAGGAGAAACCGTCGTAGCAGACATGGTGGGCCAATACAAAATCTGCTATAAAAACCGGAAAGTTATGATAGAAATACTAAACCGCTTATGAAAACGGGATGAAACGGGATGAAACGTAACGTAACGTAAAATAATATGCATTTCTAAACCGTTAAAGGGATATTATCTTCAAAAAACGGAATGAATATCAGCCGGGGATGTATTCCATAGTTGTCAGGCTAAGACTATTCCGGACAGTTAAGCGACTGTTAACGGATAAAAATGGTTTTATCGGGCTGCTGATCCCCAATGTCATCAATTTCATAAAAAGAAAAACCATTGGTGATGAACCGGTAAGACAGCGGTAAAAAGATACAATGCAGGCAAGACAACAAAAGAAGATATTATCCTTACAGTAAACAATTTATCGGCAAGGCATCAGGGAAACTATGGGGTATGCACCATTAAAATTAAACTAACAAATGATGAAAAGATGTATCTTTGCATAAAATTTCACGTATATGGACAAAAACATCTTACTCCAACGTTTATCGGATATTGAATGGGATGATTTTGAAGTCAAGGCGGCATCCGTAGAACTTCCAAAAAATATTTGGGATACAGTCAGCGCCTTTTCCAACACCTCCGGAGGATGGATTATTTTAGGCGTTACCCAACAGGACAAGATTTTTACGGTTACCGGAGTCGGTAGTCCCGAAAAGATAGAGCAGGATTTTACAACCGTATTGCGTTCCCAAAACAAATTCAACGTATTGATCAACCCCGAATGCAAGAAATACCATATTGACGGTAAAACGGTTTTAGGTTTCTATATCCCGTCTGCGGAGAAAAAGCCCGTGTACTTTAATTCGCTCCACAACACATTTATCCGTACTGCAAGTGGCGATCATCGGGCAACCGAATACGAGATAAACACTTTGTACCGTGAACAGTCTTTCGGGACAATGTCGGCAAAAGCAGTCGAAGGAACGTCGATAGCGTCGTTCAGCAAATCGTCTTACCGAGGTTTCCGGGATTACCTGAAAAGGATGCTTCCCGAACTGATATACAACACCTTGAACGATGACGCGTTCAACCAAAAACTGCAATTGGTCAGAAATGGAAAACTGACATACGGCGGATTGCTGTTTTTGGGCGATAATATTGAAATTCAAAACCATTTTCCGGATTTCAGGGTAGATTATCTGGAAATACCCGGATTATCGTATGCCGACGCCGAACCGCGTTATACGTTTCGTATCCAGGAACAGGAAAACCTTTGGGAATATTATTTTGTCCTTTTCCAACGCCTGCGGATTTATGCCGATAATCCGCTGCATATCGGCGATATGGGCATAGGTTACGAAGACAGTAAACAGATGGACGCACTCAGGGAAGGCCTGATAAACCTGCTGATACACACCGATTATTTCAGTCCGATGAAGCCGCGCATCCGCGTTTTTACCAACCGGATTGAATTTGAGAACCCCGGTTCGTTGCCTCGTCCGATTAACGAGTTGCTGAAAGAGGATGTTTCCATTCCGCGCAATCCTGTGCTGGCAAAGCTGTTCCGCGTAGCCAGACTCTGTGAAAATGCCGGTTATGGCTTTGATAAAATGTTGGTTTGGAAAGAAGAAACCGGCAAAGAAGTCCTTTTTGAAACTTTTGTTGACAGGACCAAAATAACCTTTATGCTGCAAGATGAAAATGCAGACATATCGGATAAACGCACAGAAAACGCACAGAAAACAACCAGAAAACAACCAGAAAACAACCGGAAAACACCTGGTAAACAGATAGAAAACGTAAATGAAACAACCAGAAAACAACCGAAAAACGCACAGAAAACAACCGAAAAACGCACAGAAAACAACCAGGAAACACCTGATAAACAGATAGAAAACGTAAATGAAACAACTAAAAAACAACTAAAAAACAACCGAAAAACGCACAGAAAACAACCGGAAAACAACCGGAAAACACCTGATAAACAGATAGAAAACGTAAATGAAACAACTAAAAAACGCACAGAAAACGCACAGAAAACAACCAGAAAACAACCAGAAAACAACCAGAAAACAGCCGGAAAAACAGATGTTGAATCTTTAATTTTAGAAATCATGAAATCAAATCCATCTGCTTCTCGTGCTGAAATATCAAAGCAATTAGGCAATAATCTATCGGAAGGCGGCATTAGATATTATGTAGAAAAGATGAAACAAAACAACATCATCAAGCGTGAAGGTCCCGACAAAGGCGGTAAATGGATAATTCTTTCCGATGAAAAATAATGAATTATCTGCGCTCTCCAATGCAGGGAATATCCTGTATGATATGACTTTGGAAGAACTATGGGCATTGTTTCCCATCATTATCGTCCCGTATAATCCCGAATGGACGGCATGGTACGAGGAAGAACGCAATAATCTGCTGACACTTTTAGAGAAAGAAACTGTGCGGATAAGTCATATCGGCAGTACCGCAGTAAAGGGACTCGCGGCAAAGCCTACGGTAGATATTTTGCTTGAAATCACAGATATTGCTGATATAACGGAAATTACAAACAAACTCATTTCCGAAGACTGGCTGATAATGTCGCAAAGTGAAGAACCCAAATTGAAGTTTTCGTTCAACAAAGGATACACGCCGAACGGTTTTGCGGACAAGGTCTATCACTTGCACGTAACAAGAAAAAATGACCCCGACGAATTATATTTTCGCGATTATCTTATCGCTCGTCAGGATGTTGCAAAAGAATATGAAAAGTTGAAATACGGGTTGAAAGAAAAATTCAAACATAATCGGGACGGCTACACGGAAGCTAAAACGGAATTTATTTCGAAACAGACCAAAGCTGCAAAACAAGAATCAAAAAAAGATGCTAAAAGAAACGATCAAGAACGAAAAAGAATTTGATTGCGTTCGGATGAAAAACGATATTCAGGCAAAAATATATGCCGAAACAAAAGACATGAACTTTGAAGAATTAAGAGCTTATATCGACAGTAAACCGAGAGGAGACTCTTTTTGGAAACAAATAATCTGTCAACATACACAGCACGCCGGATGAAAACAGAACTCGAAAAATGTATGTCCGGCGAATGGTTCGATTGTCACGACGGGATATTTCTCGAATACAAAAACAGGGCGAGAGAATTATTGACGCAATATCACGCTCTTCCGTACAACAGGAAAACGGAACGCTACAACGTCTTGAAATCGCTGTTGGGCAGTATCGGCGCCAATGTTTCTATCGGACAACCGTTTATCTGCGATTACGGACGCCATATTCATATAGGCGATAATGTGTCGGTAAACATGAATTGTACATTTATCGACTGCAACAAAATTATGATAGGAAATAATGTGCTGATAGCGTCGAATGTACAGATTTATACCTCTGCCCATCCCGTAGAACTAAGCGAACGCCTGAATCCCGACTGGACGCCGGAGAGTAAACAGTATTTTTGCCGGACTTTTGCCCGTCCCGTGACCATTGAAGATGGATGCTGGATAGGTGGAGGCGTTATTATTCTTCCCGGAGTTACCATAGGCGGCGGTTCGGTAATCGGCGCCGGAAGCGTTGTTACAAAAGACATTCCGGCAAACAGCCTTGCGGTCGGGAATCCGTGCAGGGTGATACGCAAAATAAACCAAACGGATTGATGGAAATTTTTGCGGAGAAAAGATGCGCTATTCCCCGCAAAAAATGCGGAAAATAAATTCAGAACTCCAATACGAACGGTTTTAAATGCCTGTAAAACCGCATTTGTGCGTAAATTAATTGTGCTGGCATTTATGCGTTACCGCGCAAGTTTGCGAATCATAAACAACTGATTATTAGCTATCATGTGTCGTAATCCGACGTGGCTCGTCTTGTTTGTTATTGTATTTTAATTTGCGATGGTATTGGAGTTCTGAAATTATGCTTTTACCGCAAAATTTATCAACCGAAAGTATATATCAACAATCACTTTGGGGAATCTCTAAAATCTTGATTTTTAAAGGAAGACAAGATTCTTAAACCGGAATTTACCCGTTGCAAACGAGGATCTGAAAATTGACGCCGGACGCCGAAAAAAACAGTTTTTAGAGATATCCTTTTTTAAAAGAAATATGATTTGACTAGGGTTGACCTTTTGCCCATAAGCTCCCGATTGCATTCTTCGCATTGGTTGCAAAGGTTTGCATTTTCCGGAACGATTCTTCGCCCAGTTTTTCCTTACCCGCTTCATTATCAAAAGAGGCGACAGGTAGCAGTTCGAAGAAAGCCGGAGTATCCTTGTCTTTCATCGGCTTGTTGACCCAGACAAGGGAATATGAACACGAATCTATTTTAACAGGGTCATTCCCGTTTTTGCCGATATCTATTTTCACCATCATTCCTCCTGTCGTATTCACGGGTTTCATGGCTGAAATCAGGTTTCCCATAGAATATACCACTATGCTTTTTATGTTATCCCCGTCTTTTTGTATGTCTACCGGCTGCACCACGTGCGGATGTCCGCCAATCACAAGGCGAACCCCGTTCCTTACAAGGAAGTCCGCGAGTTCTTTTTGAGCCTTATTGTGCTTCAGTACATATTCGGCGCCCCAATGCATATTGGCTACGATAATATCGGCTTTCATCGCCTTCGCCTGTTCAATGTCCTTTAGGATCTGCTTCCTGTCAATGTAGTTGACAATGTTGGGCTTTGCGGCGGTATATCCGTTTGTGCCATAGGTGTAGTTCAACATGGCGATACGGATTCCGTTCTTTATCATCATCAGGGGATAATACAGGCTGCGTTTTTCTTCGTTAACGAATACGCCTGTATGTTTCACTTTTATCGAATCCAGGACGGCGATAGTACGTTCAAGGCCTTTTCTCCCTTTATCCAGAATATGATTATTCGATAAAAGGAATATATCGAATCCCGCGTTTTTCAGTGCGCAAGCATACTCGTCGGGTGAACCGAATTGCGGATAGCCGGTATATTTTTGGCCGGGAAGGGTAGTTTCCAGATTGACCACGGCAATATCGGCCTGTTTGATCTCATCCGCCACATACTTGAAATATGGCGAATAATCGTATCCGGCGTTTGTTTTGGCCGCATCCAGCTGTATCTTGTGCTGCATGGCGTCTCCCGCAAAAAGGAAACTGACTTTCTGCTCTTGAGCAATGGCGGCGCAGGCAAAAAATATGACGGCAAGAGGTGCGTAGCGTTTTTTCATCTATTATATATTAACAAGCTTATCATCTTCTCCAAAAAGCAGGCATAAACAGCGATAGCACGGTGAACAATTCCAGACGGCCTGTAAGCATCAGGAAAGAAAGGTACCATTTGGAAGCGGCAGGTACATCGTGGAAATTACCGCTATACCCGATTTCGGCTAATCCGCCTCCCACATTTCCGATACACGAGATGGCGGCGCCCAGCGCATTTTCAAATTCCATGCCCGACCAGGATAGCAACAGGCAACTGAATATCAATACTCCCAGATAAAGGAAAATGAAAGCCAGCACCTTGGTCACTATATCAATGGATATTACCCTGTTGTTGAGCCGGATGGCAAGAATGGCGTTAGGATGCACCTGACGTTTAAATTCGTTGATCGAATTTTTAAAGAGTATAATGATCCGTACTATCTTGATACCGCCCGACGTAGACCCGGCGCAAGCGCCGAAAAGCATGAGAATGACCACAATGAACTGATAGAACGCTCCCCAATTCATAAAATTGTCGGTGGCATGGCAAGTGGTGGTGACTACAGACACTACTTGAAACAGGGATGTACGGAACGCACGTTCCACTCCTTCGATTTTTCCTGACGAATATAGTCCGAGACCTGTTATCGCGACAGAGATTAAGATGACGACGACATACCACTTGAACTCTTCATTTTTCAGCAACTTCCCGGTATCGCCTTGCATGAAAAAATAGATCAGCGGAAAATTTATTCCGCCTATGAACATAAACAGGGTGATCACATACTCTGTATAGGCGGAATTCCAATACGCTATGCTATTTTGCTTTGTGGAAAATCCCGCTGTCGATATGGTTGTGAAAGCATGGCAAACAGAGTCGAACATATTCATGGGGCCTAACCACAGCAACAGCACAAGAACAGAGGTAAGGAAAATATACACCAGCCACAATCTCTTCGCTATTTGCGATATACGCGGACGAAAACGGTCATATCCTATTCCTGTGACTTCCGTGTCATACAACACGGAGGCATTTCCCCCCATAGGCAATATGGTGGCAACGAATACCACAATGCCCAGTCCCCCCATCCACTGTGTTATGCTCCGCCAAAAGAGCAGTCCTTTAGGCATACTTTCCACATCGGTGAGGATGGTGGCTCCGGTAGCGGTGAAGCCCGACATGGTTTCAAAATATGCTTCGCCAATATCCGGAATAGAACCGCTCAAACAAAACGGCAGCATCCCGAAGACGGAAAGGATGATCCACGACATGGCCACCATGACAAAGCTTTCGCGCTTCCCTATCGGTTTTACATAATCTTCTGTGCCGGTCAAACGAAGGAATACTCCGGCAAAAAAGGTTATCGTTGAACCTATCAGCATCACGTCGCCCGCCGTTTCACGTAAATAGAACGAAACAACTGACGACAACATCATAAACAAAGACTCTATGATGAGTAAAAAACCGATAGTCTTTAATACAAAGCGATAATTGAAATTACTCATCGGGTATCTTTTAATGAAACAGTTTCTCGGCCTCGCGCAACGAGTCTTCAAGACAGAAAACCACAACATGATCGTAAGGCTCGATCATGGTTTCCCCGTCAATCATCATCGGCTCGCCATTGCGGATAAGGCCTCCCAAAGTCACATTTCTGGGCAATGTTATCTTTTTCACTTCTTTTTTGGTTATCCGGGAATTTGGACGCGCTATGATTTCCGCCACATCCGCGTTAGCCACTGTCAGTGATTTTACATTCGACACATCGGCGCTTAACAGAAAGCGGTATATATTGCCTACCGTGATCAGTTTCTTGTTGATAATGCTTCCTATATCAAGGTTTTCGGCCATTGAAATATAGTCCATGTTTTCTATTTCGGCCACTGTTTTTCTCACGCCGAAACGCTTTGCGGCCATACAGGCCAGGATATTGGCTTCCGAATTTCCCGTGACGGCAATAAAGGCGTCTATCTCCTTTATGCCTTCCTGCAACAGAAATTCGGCATTTCGTCCGTCATTGTGATAGACCGTCACATTCTTGGGCAATTTTTCCAGCAAGAGACAGGATTTTTCTTTGTCCGACTCCAGCAGTTTTATATTTGCCGAATCCGGTAAATACTGGCAGGTACGGATAGCTATGCGGCTACCGCCCATTATCATCACGTTTCTTACTTCAAAAGTGGATTTGCCTGTAATTTTCGGCAATTCGCCCGCATTGTCCCTGGTTACGGTAAAGAAAACGATATCCCCGGCCAGTACCAGATCGCTTCCTTTGGGAATGATCGTCATGTTTTTCCGTTTAATGGCGACAATATGAAACTTCTTGTCCTCTTGCCCCAATTCGCAAAGATGCTTGCCCACCAGTTCCGAGTTCTCTCTTACCTTGATACCTGCCAGTATTATGTTGCCATCGCACAATTCTATCCATTGGCGTACCCACGGACGTTTCAGGGCCGAAACAATTTCTTTGGCGGCCAGCATTTCCGGATAAACCATGGAATTTATTCCCAGTTTCCCGAAAAACTCCCTGTTTTTAGGCAAGAGGTATTCATAATTGTCTATGCGGGCGAATGTTTTCTTTGCTCCCATATTGGAGGCCAGCATGCACGCTGTAATATTGACCGACTCGTCGGGAGTAACCGCGATAAACAGATCGGCTTTTTCCACATCAACTTCGGTTAAATCTTTCAATGATGTACATGAACCGGTCATAGTCATCATTTCCAGGTTTGTACTGGAGAAATTGAGTTTATTCCTGTCGGCGTCCATCAGGATGATATCCTGGTTTTCCACCGACAACAGTTTTGCCAAATGCGTACCTACCGCTCCTGCTCCTGCAATTACAATTCTCATCTAAACCTGTCTATTTATATGTTTTTTCATGTTGCCGCAGCGTCGCATTCTGTCGAACCAGCGCCTTCCGCATACGTTTAACCAGGCCCGGCACATCTATTTCACACAGCTTGTTCAATTCTTTTATGGAACCATGCGTGACAAACCCGTCAGGCAATCCGGCACGGGTAACATTTATATTATTATAATTATTCTCCGAAAAATATTCAAGTACGGCGCTGCCCAATCCGCCATTTACCACGCCATTTTCAACAGTCATCACATTATCGTGGTTTTCCGCGACTTCTTTCAGTAAACCTTCATCAATCGGTTTCAGGAATATCATATCGTAATGCGCGATCGAATAGCCTTCGCTTTCCATCACGGCTATGGCCTCTCCGGCGGCGTATCCGACAGGGCCTATTGTAAGCACGGCCAAATCTTTCCCGTCTTTTAATTTTCGACCTTTTCCTATTTCCAGTTTCTCCATTTTACATTCCCAGTCGCGCAATACGCCCTGTCCTCTGGGGTAACGGATGACAAATGGCCTGTCATAACCATAAACTGCCGTAAACATCAGATGACGAAGATAATGTTCATTGTATGGCGAAGCGATTACGAGATTGGGAACACAGCGCATATAGGCAAGGTCGAACGCCCCATGATGGGTAGGCCCGTCTTCGCCTACCAGTCCGGCCCTGTCGAGACACATTACCACATGCAGGTTTTGCAAAGCCACGTCGTGTATAACCTGATCGTAAGCCCGTTGCATAAAAGATGAATATATGTTGCAAAAAGGTATAAGCCCCTCCTTTGCCAATCCTGCCGAATATGTCACGGCATGCGCTTCGGCAATACCGACGTCAAAAGCCCTGTCGGGAAATTCTTTCATCATGTATGTCATGGACGAGCCGGTTGGCATGGCCGGGGTAATGCCTGCAATTTTCTCATCCTTCTGCGCCAGCTCCACAAGCGTATGCCCAAAGACGTCCTGAAACAATTGCGGCTGGTCTTTGGATTTCACCACGATCCGTTCGCCGGTCTCCTTGTCGAATTTGCCGGGAGCATGCCATATTGTGGCCGATGCCTCGGCCTGTTTGAAGCCTTTACCCTTCACCGTGTGGATGTGGAGCATTTTAGGCCCTTTCAGGCCTTTTATATTCTGTAAAACGCGTATCAATCCACGCAAATCGTGCCCGTCTACAGGGCCGAAATAACGGATATTAAATCCTTCGAACAGGTTCTGTTGCTTGGTCAATAAAGATTTGAGGCTGTTATTGAAACGGAGAATAAAGTTTTTCCCTTTCTCCGTAATAAGGTTTCCTTTCTTGAACTTTTGGTAAACGCCGTTCCTCACACGGTTGTATGCAGGCGACGTTGTCATTTTCACCAGATAATCCCTTATTCCGCCGACATTGTCGTCGATAGCCATATCATTATCGTTCAGGATAATAAGTATATCGTTAGGCTGTGAATTTGCGTTGTTCAACGCCTCGAATGCCAATCCTCCGGTCATGGCGCCGTCGCCGATAACGGCTACCACATGCCTGTCTTCATGCTTCAACGCAGAAGCTACGGCCATACCCAATGCCGCCGAAATGGAGTTGGACGCATGGCCAGCTATAAAAGCGTCGTATTCGCTTTCATTCGGATTGGGGAAACCCGACAAGCCTCCATACTGACGATTGGTATGGAACTTATCCTTTCTTCCGGTTAGTATTTTGTGGCTGTAAGCCTGATGTCCCACATCCCAGACGATACGGTCGTACGGGGTGTTATATACATAATGAAGGGCGACGGTAAGCTCCACAGTACCAAGGCTGGAGCCAAAGTGCCCCGGATTATTACTCAGCTGATCGATGATAAAAGCCCTCAAATCCGAACAAAGGGTTTCCATATCTTCCATGTTCAGGCTTTTCATATCCGACGGGTAATTTATCTTCTCCAATATCGACATATCGTTTTGTTCACTTATAATAATTTTCCTCAAAAATAGCCCTGCCGTATAATAAACAGGCAAATATATAAAACAAATAGCATTTATATATTAAGTCGGGAATAATTTTGCCTGTGAGGACAGATACTTTGAGCAGGCAAACCGGCTTGTAAAGACGTATAGCGATGATGTTCAAGCTGAAAAATTTAAACGGATCCCAAACAGGCTACAAATGTTTTCTATTCTGTCTTTTTACTTTCACAGGTTACAAACATCTTGCGGAAATTGAATACGACTTTGTCAAACATTTCTACAAAATCCATACCTAAACTGCCGTCGCCGACGCCGCCAACCAGTATATCTTCTGTAAAAACGTTCATTTCACTCATTGTACAATCCGTCCCTGCAATGGTCAAAGGTAATTCAGCCAGTCTGTATGCAGGTATACGCCTTGCTCCGCCAAAGCCGCCGATACCGGCAGAAACTTTCACGCAAGTCGTATCTATTTCTTCTTTGTGTTTGCGGTAATAGGTTGAATTCAAGCTGCGACCTCCTCCGGTATCGAAATGGAACAATAGTCTTTCGCCATTTGAGAATGCTTCCACATAGGGCTGTCCTCCTATCAACACGAGGTTGCCGCCATCTTTAGGGGCCGGTGATCCGTGTGCAGGAAAAACAATTTCGTTTTTGGACGGAATGATATGAATTTCGCCTATTGCATCCATAAAATATCTGCCCAGCACTGCATCAATACGGGCTATCACACTATCTCCATAGGTGATTTCGGCTCGCGGCGACACTATGGCCCAAAGGTTGCGACAAACAATATCGCCGATCTCCATGCTATCGATAAAGCCCGTTTTTGTGTACTCTCTGGCTACAACGCCGGAAGTGAGTATGGAATCTCCCATGATTTTAAAACCATGCTCTTTTGCAAATTCTTCTGAAATGAACAAGGGAGCGTCGGCGCCCGTATCAAAAATGAATTCAACCTGCTTCCCGTTTATTTTCACATTGATTTTGGAAAGAAGATTTCGTTTGTCCCGATCAGGGTTATTCCTGATCATGGACACAGTGCAATCCTTGTCAGGTCTTACAATCTCGCTTTTGGGACAACTCCTTAGAATAGCGGCCCGCCGATTCAGATATTCCAAATTGCTCTTGACCTGAGCGCCGGCACAGGTCTGTACCTCCGTACTGTTAAGTTGAGCGCTCAATAGATCGGCAGCATCGCCATATTTCCCCAGTTTAATGAGATTTTGCCCCCAAAGCGCAATCATATTCAGTAGATTGTCGAATCCGATCTCTTGATGATTCCGACACAGATATTCAATTGATTTACATGCTTCTTCAGGGTTGTTGAACGCATCGTCGAGAAGACATTTTGCGAGAGATCCTATGGCTGGACGTACGCTGTCTTTCAGTAAAGCATACTGTCTGTTCAATTCGAAATAATCAGTTCGGTTTATCAAACCTTCTATTTTCTCATCGGGTGTTTGCGCCTGTATTGTCAATATAAAGCATAAACTTAAAACATGGATGACCGACAATCGAATTTTCATGTGTCTATAATTTATTTTTTAGCGGTCGCAAGGAACTCGCAAAACATATTGGCGCCGCCGAACGTTGTTTCATACTCTTTGACGCAAGTTTTGCATGCCCGTTTCATGGTTTTTATATCAATTTATCCAACTCCGGATACAAAAAACAAGAGATTGCCGACCTGCACACATTTCATATATCTTGTATTGGTCGCTCCGCAGATTCGAGTTTCAAATGCAACAAAATCCCGTCAAAGATGCATAAAAAATTTTAGAAAGGGGACTGAAATGCCAACTTTTCTCCCGGTTTTCCCGTCATTTTCTTCAAGTTCCATGCAATGGCTACCACCAAAGCATGGATATCCGGGGTCGAAACAGGGATAGTCCGTACCTTGTATCTGCAATATAAAAAAAGCAGGTAATTTTGTAGAATGAATGCTCTGCGTTCTTTGCGCCTTCTTTGCGTACTTTGCGGTTAAAAAATTCGTAAATATTCAGGCGCTTTACATAAACGCCAAATAATCAACAGGACGTATTAAGAAAGATTAACCATATTTGATTGTTGATTTTATAATTCACTGATAACATGCAGTTTACGATTTCAATCTGCATTAAGCATCAAAACAGAACCGGAATAAATATCTGTAAATCAATGCATTTAATCATTCGGGCAGTTTCGCTTCCGGATTGCAAAAAAAAGACTGGATTTTACCGGACCGGAAAATTATTATCTCCTGCCGGGCTTCATGCGCCTGCAATTGAATTCTAAAAAATATAAAAAATTAACCCGGATTATCCGGCGGCTGTAGTAGTGAATTTCGGGGACAGCAGCGGGATAAAAGGCTGTTTTGCCTGCCGGCCCTGAACGGGCAAAATGTTAAAACCATCCGGAGATGTTGATTTATCAAGTTTGGATTGCTATCTTTGTAATTTGTTGATGTCTAGAATATTTTCCGTCACTTACCCGTTGACGGAAAAGGCGATCAAGCCGCCTTGTTTTTTCATGTTTTCGCTCTCGAAACAACGCTGCAAAATACAGGATTTTTTTTGGAATATCCGTTACCAATTTACGCCTTTTTATATCAAATTTACGCCTTGAATCCGAAGCGCCTGATATTCCCGGGCGTATCTCCCAGTTTGCCCCTGACAAAGGCCACAAAATGCGAGACGGTGGCAAACCCGAAGTCGTCGCTTATCTGCTTGAAATTGCGCTCTCCGAAACAGATCTCGTGGTAGATCCTTTCTGCCTTCTGCCCCAGCATCCACTTGTATGGCGCCACTCCGAACACGCGCTTGAAGTGCTTTTCGAAGCCTGAAACAGTATAGTTCATCGCACCGGCCAGATCCGCTACAGATTTGTGCTTGTGGCTGTTGTGGATAACATAGGTGGAAAAAGCGGTGTCCGGGCTAAGCGACCTGTGGAAGAAGCGGGCCAGCTCTTGCCGGGAATAAAACGCCCTCAACAGAAAAAACAGCTCCCTGATCTTGTTGCGGTAGTACAGCTTGCAGCACATCCCCTGTTCGATGCATTCACGCAGCAGATCCAGGTACGACCGTATCTGTGGCTTTATTTCCAGTATCGACATGTGTCCGGTATCAATTGGATCCTCCTGCTCCTCGGTGCTGAAACAGGTCGCCAGGTCTTCCCCGCGCAGGCAATCACAGAACTGTATTTTCTCGCACGGACGCATGACCAGCATGAGGCTGTTGGCCCGGAATCCGGCCCGGTACCGGCAATCCGCGGGAAGGAATACAAAGTTGTTTTCTTCAATTGCGGTGCTGGCATAGCCCGCGAAAGACAGGCGTACCCGCCCCTTCAAAACAAATATCAGTTCGTCGCCAAAGGAGACTCCGTCCATGTACGGTCCCCTGTCCGAACGTACCAGTTCGATCGTGGCCTGCGGCCCCGTATCCGCGTTCGGGCAATTCAGAATTCCCGTGCGCTGCAAATCGCTCATAACTATCAGATATTAAGTAGTTTATAAAATGTTTTACAAATGTTTTACAAATTCGCTTCCGCCGGGCCTGTACCGGATATGCCGAAAGCCTTTTGCACAAAGGCTTGGAAGGCCCTTTTCCTCTTTTTTCAGGAGGCAAATGTTTTACAAAATGTTTTACAAAAAATATACCCCCGGTTTTTTGTGCCTTGTACCGTTGAAATACATTATGTTGTTGTCAGTGCAATTTGTGTTCCGTCAACGGGTAAGTGACGGAAAATGAAGGGGATTGTTTCAATTTTACCGGCGTGCAAGCATTTAAGGCATACAGGCCATGCGAAAGTAACATTTTTTTTGAATATATAACATAAGAAAGATAATTATGTGCGAAATATTCATAAAACGGAAGAGCCTGTCGCGAAGGGGCGGGCGGTTTTTACAGGTGCGGATGGACATGGACATATTGTGTGGAACATTCGGGCGGGACGAATCCCGCAGGCTGGTTCCTGTTCTGGCGACGGAGGATCGCCGGATGGAGTTGCCGGCAGTGATGATAAACGGACGCAGGCGCAACCGGGGCTTCCGGTCGATGGCCGGTTTTTGGAAGAGGGAGGCGATCCTGAAAGATTACGGAATATACAAGGTGTTTGAGGCTCCTGCACCGGATATCGGTTCGCTCCATTGCCGTTACAGTCTCCGCCTGCCATATCTGCCGTGGATGGACAAGGCTTTGGCAAACGGCACGGACGGACGGCAAGAATACAGCCTGCAATTCATATAGCGGACGAAAAAGACCTGGAGAATGGATAAATATAAAATGAAGACAAAAATATATATAAATATAACGACACAAAACAGTGGAACAAAATAAAACACGGAAAAGGATCGGACAGAAAAACTCCCGTATAAAGAATATGACGCTTGCAGTGCTGTTGCTGGCAGCAGTGGGAAGCAAGGCTACGGTACAACAGAATTCCGACAGTAGCAGACTTCCTCGTTTGGCGATCAAAACAAACCTGCTGTACGGCGCTACGGCAACGCCCAATCTGGGACTGGAATACAGGACTGGAAAACGCATGAGCCTCGCCCTCAGCGCAGGATACAACCCATGGACATTCGACGATAGCCGGAAAATAAAGCATTACATGTTGCAAGGAGAATACCGCTACTGGCTCAAGGAGGCATTCAACGGGCATTTCGCGGGCTTGCACGGTCTTTATTCGCGTTACAATGTCGGAGGAATAGACGTCCCTTTGCTGTTCAAAAAAGAATACCGTTACGACGGTTCTGCATACGGCGCGGGAATAAGCTACGGCTACCACCTCGCACTCGGCAATCGCTGGGGTCTGGAGTTCAATATCGGAGCCGGTTATGCTCATCTGAGCCACGGTAAATACCTGTGCGGAAACTGCGGAAAACAGGTCAGCGAAGAAACCGTGCAATATTTCGGGCCTACACGGGCGGGAATAAGCATAGCCTACCGAATAGGACAAACCGCCAAACCGGTGCGGAGCGTCACACCGGATGATCTTCTTCCTGAAATTACAAAGCCTGAGTTGGCGGCACGACAGCCCGAAGCTGAAAATGAACCCGCCGTAACAGGCAAGGAAAACGCCATAGAGAAAGCGATTGTAGATTCTTTCGAAAACCGGGCCGCATCCGGAGACAAACTCGCCGAAAACCAGGCCGCCGCGAAAGACAAAGACAAGCCTGCTGAAGAGCCGGCGGTAACCACCGGAGATAAACTGGCTGAAACCCATCCGTATGTTGTCAAATTGTCTGCGAACGCCCTCGAACATATACTGGAAAGCAATTCCGAACACTTGTTGCTCGCCGATACCAATACCGGTAAAAATTCCCTGGACATCAGATTCCCGCAAGGCAGTTTCAGGGTTAATCCGGATTTCGCGGACAACTACGAAGAACTGGAAAAGATCATCCGTTCCATCCGGGATATCGAAGCTTCGTCGGACAGCCGGGTAACAGCGGTTTTCATAGCCGGTTACGCCTCGCCGGAAGGAAGTGCGGCCATAAACAAGACCCTGGCCGATCGTCGCGCAAAAGCTCTTAAAGAGTATATCTCCAAGCGGACACGTTTCGGGGATATCCGGTTCATCACTTACAACGGCGAACTGAATTACAGGGAATTGCGGACGCTGGTAGCCGCCTCTTCAATGCCTTACCGCGACCGGGTACTCGACATTATCGACAATACGCCTATCTGGGACAGCCGTCGGAATATGGGACGCAGAGGCGAATTGATGAAGCTGGCAGGCGGAGAGCCGTACCGGTACATGTACAGGAATTTTTTTCCTAAACTGCGCGTAGCGGCTTATATCAAAGTGTTGTTCGATGACAAGAAAAAAAATGAAGACTTAAAAGACTTAAAGAAGTAACAGCCTCTCCCTCCTCTCCCCGGTAAAAAGGGAGTGGAACCAGGAGAGTCGTGAAGGGAGTTTCACGAAGTGTAGTTTTGTAAAGTTTGTCGAAACCATGTGGGTTGAGATAATCCGCATGGTTTTAATCGGGAGAGATCAAGACTCCTGCCCACCTTTCCGGATTCGGAATCCGGAGGTCGATATTGAAGGATTTGATCCGTTTGTTTTAGGAGCGGAACCGGAAATCGACGAAACGGAGTACAGGAAAATCCCGGTGGGGGAAGATAACAGGGTAGAACGAGTCTATGATGACGATAAAAATGAAAAGTGAAAAAGCGAAAAGAATAACGACGCTCCCACCCTTTCGGATCCGTAATCCGGAGGTTGATATTGAAGGCATTTGCAATCCGTTGGTTTAGGAGCAAAACCGGAAATTGACGAAACGGAGTGCAGGGAAATCCCGGTGGGGAAGATAACAGGGTAGAACAAGTCTATGATGACGGAAAAAATGAAAAGCAAAGAAGCGAAAAGAATAACAACGCTCCCGCCTTTCCGGATTCGAAATCCGGAGGTCGATATTGAAGGCGTTTGCAATCCGTTGGTTTGAGGAGCAAAACCGGAAATCGACGAAACGGAGTGCAGGGAAATCCCGGTGGGGAAGACAGCAGGGTAGAACGTACCCTTGACGACGGAAAAATGAAAAGTTGACAAGCCTGCTTCTTTGGCGAAGTTGGAAAAGAACCGGGATTTCAAGCTTGTAAACCTGACATGGCAATACAAAAATACAGACCGGACAACGCTCCGGATTACGGACAGGATTGGAATAGATTCGCCTTGAAAAGGCGGCATGACATGAAAAAATGAAAAGACGAAAAATAACACCCCTTGGCGCTTCCTTTAGAGGGACTATTCCTCTCCCGTTTGAGGGGAGACAGTTGGCGACTGCCCTTTTGGAAGGATTGGGGAGATGTATCAAAATGAGAGCAAAACACAATGAGACATGAATCTATAAACAAAGAGAACGAAAATTATTTTAATTATTAATTTTTAAAAAACCATTTAAATTAAAAACAAGATGAAAAAATTATTCAGTTATTTAAGCATGGCGCTTGTGCTGGCATTGGGCGCAACTGCTTGTAGCAATGCCGACGTAGACACTCCTGTGGACGAGCTTGCCACAGGTACGCAGACTATAAGTCTGAAAGTGGCTGTACCCGGAGCTTCCACTTATGCTTATGCGCCAGACGATGTGGTAAGCTATGAGGATAAAAACCCGGATCTCCATGATGTGATTATCTATTTTACAGATAGTGATGATGATGATGATGATACTAATAATACCGTCTGGCGCACAGTGACAGTTTCTTCAGCGAATATGAGTGAGATAACAGCTGGAGCAAGCAAGTTAGTCCGAGACATCCCCCTCACAGCCACTACTTATTACGCCATTGGGAATATAGAGTCTAGTGGCTCCGGAGCAGCAGGCCCTGTGACTAATGAAGCCGGATCGACTGTTACTATCACCGATGGAGCAACAACAGTTGCAACACTCAAAACACTGATGTTTAAAATAGCAGACCAACAAGACCCTGTAAATCATCTCCACTTGTTTGCTAAAGGAACATTTACGCCGGTAGTAGGTTCAATCACGCCTGTGTCCATTGTACTAAAGCCGGCTGTCGCCCGTATGGAGTTAAGCGGAATTGAACACAAAGTGCCAACAGCGAACTTTGAGCTAACGGATATCTTTATTAATAATACTTTTAAAATGATTAGTATCGATCCTGGCAAATATCCTTATGATACTAATGCAATCAAATACGCTTTCGACGCTACCGTGTGGAGTACTGGTTATGATCCCAACTTCCACATTCATTTTACGGGAAAAACCGGAGCAGCGGCATATACACCAACAAATAAATGGGGCTTTAGCGTTGTTCCCGCACAAAAGAAGGATAGTCAAGGTACATATGTAGGTAATATGATGTACACGGTGATTGACGGAGTTACGGATAGCTTCCAATTCGGAGCGGTTCCGATAATCGTTTTCAAATTACTGTACTCAGGCAACACAAAATACTTGGTCGTGACCAACTATAAAAATACCACAGGCGGGGATATTGTCCCATATTTCGAAGCCGGTAAAGTATATATAATTTCAAATGTACAGTTTGACGCGAGCGACCTCCAAGATGAGCCAATACCGGGTGGAAACTCTCAAACAAGCGTAACTGCTACCGTGTCAGTACAAAACTGGGCGCCCCAAAATATAGATCCTGTATTCTAAAAAGAAAAGAAGACCAGTCTTCAATAAAAATCAAGAACAAACACTCCCTCCCGTTTCCCCGGCAACATGGGGAAGAGGCCCCCTCCAAAAGGAGGGGGATGGGGAAGTGTTGTAATCTAACCATGCATATAATGAAACGAACAGGAATCAGGGTAAATATATTTTCCATGCTGACGGCAATAGCAGCGCTACTGTTCACGGGCTGCGAGATAGGCGAAGACCTGAGTAATTGCCCGCCCGACCAGAACACCGTGCTGGTATTCAGTTACCTGAACGTTCCGAATCCGGATCCGGACGACGACGACAGCGTTAGCTTTCCCGACAACATCGGGCAGGTCACTACCGGTATTTTCGACAGCGAGGGCAACTTCGTGCTGGAAAAGATCATGAAAACGCCACAGGATGTAACCCTGGCGCTTCCTCCGGGTACCTATACGGCTGTTTGCTGGGGAAACGCTTTCCACGACACAAAAATAGACGGCTTTGCCGAAGGATGCAATATGGGACAAGGCAGAGTTTACCACCCCAATTACAACGGGGCGTTGACCTATGCTCCCGGTAATGCGATACCCACCAACGACTCCCTCTATTACGGGAAGGTGACATTCACCAAAGTGCAATATCAGGATTTACGGGTGCCGGTGCTTTTCAAGCCGGCCCATATCAAACTGAAAGTGACGGTTTTGGAATTGCCGAACACAAAGGCGGAAACGCTTCCGCAGGATTATCCCGTCATACGAATCGGCAACCTGAAAGCGGCGTATGATTTCGACATGAAAATATTGGGAGATTTTGTAGACTACTACCCGCAGGTGGTAGTGGATACAAAGAACAAAACAGCGAGCGCGCGTTGCGACGTGCTGCGCTTCGGTAATGACAACCCGGTTACCATAGACGTAATTGACAACGCCGGCGACGACACGGCGCTATACAGTCTCGACCTGGAAAAATTCATAAAGGACAACAACATTGCAATCGTCGACGGGGAGGAAGCCCGCATTTCGATACAGATCTCTTTTGTGGACGTTAACGATATCACGGTCACCCTTGTGGGATGGGAAAGCGCGCCCGTCACGCCGGGATTGTAACTAAAAAAAGATATTATAGAAGGTTTTTCACTATAAGTAGTTATAATTTTTTCTTGTATAAATGAACCGAATACACAACATAACAATAGGCCTCCTGTTACTGGCTACCGTCATTTTGCCGGGTACTTCGTGCATAGACGAGAATTATGATACAATACTACCGGAATCCGAAGAAAAAGAAGTAACATTCCGTCTGGCATTGCCCGCCGATATGCAGGGCGCCACTGCCTATGCCATGACTGGAGATGATGAACAGAAGATAAACGAGATCACCGTACTGGCATTTGTCAAAGACAACACCAGGGGAGGAAATTTTTATTACAATTACTCGCGGGCAGGCGCAATTATACCAGGCGGCAGTTTCAATGCTCAAATGAGGCGGTACAGCGGCAGCAGTCAACGTTTTGTTATTCTGGCTAACTGCAATGCCGAGATTGCAGCGTCAAATCTATCAAGCGCCGATAAGCTTCCCGATGCATTGGAAAAGCTGACTGTCACTCATTCCGGTGAATGGCCTGCCAAAATTAATGGCGCCTCCGATATAAAATACATACCGATGGCCGCCGTCACTAATGCGATAATATTCAACAACACCGACGAAACCGCCACGTTAGGCGTATCAGGCAGTCAGATTGCAAACCCGATTCCAATGATACGTATGCTGGCGCGTATCGACGTCAAGCTGAAAAGCGATATACTTTCAAGTAAATTCACGCTGGTGAACGCCTGTATCTTCAACCGCAAAACCAAAGGACACATCTCTTACAAGGACGGGGATAGCAATTTCTGGAGTACAACAAATCCGGAAAATACAGCAAAAAAAGCCTGGATACCGACCGGCACAGGTACTGAATTAACGCCAACAGAGAACTACAACAAAACCGCCTCCTCCCCTGATGCAATAACGCACAGCATTTATACATTCGAGGCTGCGGGCGTCGTTACGGCAGCTGACAAAAAACATGCCACCGCCATTATAGTGGGAGGAAAATACAATGGCGCAAGTGAAGTAAGCTATTACCGGGTGGACATTCCCGAATTCGATGGCAGCGGAAACGCAATAACCAACCCGAAAAGCTACGGCGACATTCTGCGCAACCATCTCTACACCATCACGATACAGGATGTTACCTACAACGGTGCGCCAAACCAGCAGACTGCATTCGACGAGGCCGTAAAAGTGGAGGCCCATATCGAGGACTGGAATCTGTCCGTTTTGGGCGTGGCGGTCAAAGATGACGACAAGCTGAAAATCGACAAGACGCAACTGCGTTATGACGGTACAGCCAAAAGTCGCACACTCGCCGTGACCGCACCGAGTAGCGTTAAGTGGTCGGCCTCAACCAGCGACAACTGGATAACAAATGTATCGCCAACCAGCGCCAGCCCCATAACCGGCAACGGCAACCTGTCTTTCAGCCTGGCTGCAATTGACCTTGACACTGGCCCTGCGTCTCGCACAGGCTCTATCACCTTGAAAGCGATCAACTTCGAAAAGAAAATTGAGATCTACCAATATAAGGGCAGGGCGATCGTAGTTACGAATCCAGCAGTAACCTCCGTCGGCTCGGCGACAGGGATAAAAACCTTCGAGGTTACCTACAAGGCCCCATGGACTGCGACGCCAAACTCCGGGACAGGATGGCTATTGCTGACAACCGGCGCTGAATTTGACTGGTACGGTACCTGGAACACCACCAATTCCAATACAGCAAATGTATCAATCCAGAAAACCGTAGCCACAGCCACAGCTCCGACAATAAAATTCACCAGCCTCGACAAAGAATTTGACGATATAAATTATACGGTAGTTTGGTAAAAATGGTCTGCTCTCAATGGAAGAAAGAATAAAATACGGATCAATGACCGGTTGAGGGATACCGGAAGGACTGTTGTCACCGGGATAGTTTATCCATAAGCGGGGAAGCAATCAACAGAAACGACCGGTAAGTGCAAGGTTATTGAAGTCTGTAAAGTTTGTATCCGTTCTTTCGGATCTAACGGTATTGCATCCGTCGAGAGCCAATTGCAATTGGCTCTCGACGGATGCAGTGTACGATTCAGTTCCCTGCGACGGAGGAGGAGGTTAAATGAAAACATGAAACTGATGCTATTGTATGGATTGATAACCGCTATGTTCCTGTGTTTCGAATCGTGCGGAGACGCCGGATTGCCGGCCTCTTGTGTCTGCGAAGCGCACAATCCTGCGGACGGGTACGGGGATATACGCGGTGTTCCTGTTGAAACGGGTTTCGGAGAAGAAACAGAGTATGCCGGCAACGAGCCTGCGCCTGCCGGAGATCTCACAAAGCCGGACATACAGGGCGAGCAAGCTTCTTGTAAAGCCGGAGGCGCGTCCGTCAACACAAACGGCGGCATATATCGTCCCTTCTTTAACCGCCACGGCGAAGACGTGACGCTTTTTGGTATCCGGTCGCCAAAGCTTCTGTTTTTCCTGCTCATCAGCGGCATCGGGTTTCTGGCACGCACCATGGAACGAAGAAATGAACAGATATGATCCGGTAAAGACATTCGGCCTTTACTCTCTCTGCATTGACAAGGGGTTGCAATCCCTTGTTACAACAGGAGCAAAGGATAGTCCGCAAGACTTGCATACCGGTAGAAAAAACAATACGCCCCCTCTCCTTTTCCCCGCAGGATACACAAACAAATAATTTTGTAAATCAAGGTTCGGACAGCGATAGCGCGACAAAAAAGCCCGTTTGGAAATAATATCGCTACCGACCGACTAAAAAAAACGAGTAACTCCCTTGCCGTTTCATTCCAAAGCAGTAGATTTGCCGTACCAACCACAAGCTACGGCATGGGCGAAGACGGAAATACATCCGGTCAGTCATTTAGACTTGTTTTGGCTAATGGAAAAATGCAGGCGTACCTGCACAAAATAAGGTGAAAAGCCGGAATAGAAGTCCCGGTATACAGTTTCTCTCCTTTGAAAACAAGGAGGCGGGTTAAAAAACAAATAGTGAAATAACATATAAGAGCGTGAATTTGAACAATGACCGGAAGAAGAAAACATACAATTTTGAAAATACTGCCATACATTGCCTTGTTTGCTCTTTTCGTTGCGGCGCCGGCTTCGTGCAGCAAGGTGGAAGAGAATACCCCTGCCGGTTCAGGCAGGGTCGTATTGGCATATCTTGGCGGAGACAACAACCTGTCGGGGGAAGCCTATGCCAAAGCCGAAGCCTTGCGACAGGGTTATACCTCGCATGTTCAGGATAATTTGCAGGGCCGGTTGCTGATATACATCGATCCGGCAGACGGGCCTCCCCGCTTGCTGGAGGTTTACACCGACGGAGGACAATCCAAAACAATGGAGATCCGGGAGTACGGGGAAGACAATTCCGCCGACAGCGCGACCTTTGCTTCCGTCATCGCTGATGTGCGAAGATTATATCCCAACAACCGTTACGGGCTACTGGTCTTTTCCCATGCTTCGGGCTGGTTGCCCGAAAAGACACTGACCAATCCCAAATCCGTGTTGGCCGACCAGGGGCGGGAGATGGAGTTGACGGACCTGGCGGCGGCCATTCCTGACGGGATGTTCGAGTATATCGTCTTCGAGGCCTGCTTTATGTCGGGGATTGAAGTGGCTTACCAGCTTGGAGACAAGACGGACTGTATTCTTGCTTCGAGCGCAGAGATTGTGTCTCCCGGCTTTACGGAGATCTATCCCGCAGCCACCGTTTGCCTGTTTGAAGAAGACAGGCCCATGGAAAAGTTCGCAGAGAAAGCTTTCGGGTGGTTCAACAGCCAGAGCGGATACCAGCGTTCGGCTACCTTTTCGGTTATCCGCACATTCGTGCTGAAGGATCTGGCGTCTTTCGTCCGCAAAAACTGCGATCCCGACAGTGAGGCAAGCCTGACCGAGATACAGCATTTCGACAGATACAGTAGCTACCGCCTGTTCTTTGATTTCGAGGATTATTATTCCCGCCTGTTGCCGACGGAGGCTCAACGCAACGAGTTGACCCGCCTGATAAACGGTTGTGTGGTGTGGAAAGCCTCGACCGAGACTTTTATGATCGGCTTTAACGGCTTTGCAATAGGCCGTCATTCGGGATTGACCGTTTACATTCCTCAGGAACGGTTTCCCGTGTTGAATGACGCGTATGCGAAGTTGGACTGGGCGAACGATACGGGCCGCGAGCCGCAAAACCACGCGCAGGGATCCGGCAACGCCGCATATTTATATTCAGGTACAGGAGAAACCGATAAAAAATGAAAAACGGATGCGTTCAAAAAATACTTCAATACATGGGCATTGTCCTCTGCTTGTTCGGGTGGAAATACCGTCCCAAAAGGCTGTATCTCGATCCTTTCTTTCCCGACTGGCATCCGAAAGCCGGACAACCGACCAATTTCAGATGGCGGATACTTACCGGTCGTCACACTCCCAAGATCCATGCCATTGTCTTCCGTGACGATGACTGGGCCCGGTCTCAGAAGCTGGTCAACGCGGGCAGGCAGGAGCTGCACATCTGCTACTATCTGACCGGTAACATATCTGCCGCGAATCAGCTTATTAGCAAACGAAACAGGATGCGGGTTCAGAAAGGCAGTTTCTTATCGTCCCTGGATGCGGGGATCCGGGTGGAAGGTAAAATTGTCGCCCTGAATGAATTCGCCGCAAACGAGGGGCTTGGCCCGGAGGATTTCAAGGCCTGGTACAGGGGTATGGAGGGGCAGGAATTTTTTATTGTCCACTTTACGGATTTTGTGTATGAATCCTACCGGAGCCAGTTGCCGAATGAAAAACGGACAAACCGTTTTCATTTTTAAAACACAGGGACGGCGCTTTATAACCCGGGTTCGAGACAAGGATACTTTTGCTACCGGATGTGTTTTTACTTACTTGGTTACAGTACGATACGCTTGTTTGGGATGGTTAGGCATTTCAGGAATGGTATATTCCAGTTTGCCTTGTTTGCGTAGCGGCGTAATATAAGCGCTTTTCAAATACTTTTTGTCCTTTCGCCCCATTAAATCCGATAATTGATTTAATGTTAGAGGTTTCCAATCACACAATCCAAGAATGACAACAATAATATCTTCTTTACTATTGCTCCGTTGTCTCAATTGTTCCAATTTGTTCCGTAACTCGATAGGCAACTGGGGGGTTAAGCCATCGAACTGGGGGGTTAAGCCATCAAACTGGGGGGTTAAGCCATCAAACTGGGGGGTTAAGCTATCGAACTGGGGGGTTAAGCCATCAGACTGGGGGGTTAAGCCATCAGACTGGGGGGTTAAGCTATCGAACTGGGGGGTTAAGCCATCGAACTGATTCGGTTGTGTGCTTTCCGCCTTGGTCGGTAGCAATTTTATCAACTCCTCTCCGGGAATATAATAAGTTGCTTTACCTTTACCCTTTTGTGTGAGGATCTCCCTGTTTTTCAAATCGTATAAATCTGCCCTAACTTTGATCATTTCGACTCCATTTAGCTGTCGATAGGTAGAATTGTCTATTGCGCCAACTTCTCTGATGAAAATCAGTGCGCACTTTTGGTTTTCGTTCAAGTCGAAAGCCTTAAATCCGGCAAGCCAATTCACATCTTCCTCCCCCAAGAAATGATGCAATAAGAGACGGATTGTAAATTGGTTCAGACTATGATTACTCTCAAAAGTAGGAGGCGACATTTTTGCCTTTTCCATCAATGAGCGCATGGTACGAATACCCGATCCTTTGGTTTCAGCCAAATTAGTTTCATGGAATATGGTTGCAATAACGGGATTTCTGGTTACTGAACCCGGAATGCCGAGATGCTCTTCCGGTTTCAATGAAAAGCCGGGGTTACTAATCTCAATACGATTGCCATAGCGAATAATCTGTATCGGCTGATTGACTCTGAAAGTTCTGTGAATCAACGCATTGACTATAGCTTCACGCAAAACGCGGGCAGGAAGCCCGATACTCTCCGCTTGCAGTTCTCCTTCGGGTAATAAAAAGCCCTTTGGCAGATCGTCAGAAACAAGACTGAAAGCTCTTTGTACCATTTCAAGCAACGAACCACGCATATCTACCGTCGTAAACCTGTTTTCGGGGTCTTCAATCCATACATTGCCCGGTATCCGGATATAATCTATCCGAACCATGGGAAGCAAACGCCGGAGAGAAGTCCGTTTGCCAAACAGCAATAAGCCGGCATACGTCAGACAGTATTTGTCCGCTTCCTTTTTCAGGCAAGCCAGAGACTGCAACAACTCAATGTCGCCGTATTGCAACTCCTCTGCATAAGGATTGACTTTCACCCGCAGATTGCGGTACAAGGAAACAGCTTCTTCGCTTATGTCATCCAACCCCGAATCTTTAATAATACTACTATCCAATTCGTCTTCCCTATGATAAAAAATGAACAAATCATCATCGGAGCAACGTTGGTCGCTAGCCCCAATTCGTCTGTACGCCCCACGAGGCAAACCCGTATTTTTGAAATAAACCGGCTTTTGTGAAGCAGGCAATTCCGGCACAAATACAAGCAATACATTTTTACCGTCTATCGTTTCCACTTTTATTTCCGGGCGGATTGTTTGATTGAAGGAAGTGGCGCATTGCGAGCTCAAATCCAATTGCAGTTTATCGGGGTCGCTTATTCCGGTAACGATGAACGGAATAATCCAAGCCTGACAATCCGACTTTTGTATAATTTCATTCCAAATAGTCGACCAGATTACAAAACACGGTTTTAACCGACAAACAATATCGATTTGTCTATTCATTTTCAGGCTGTTTTTTCCTTTGTAAAGTGACAATAACGGGCTATTGAAGCCGGGCAAAGGGAAAAACCTACCACTCGATCGGTTCAATTCCTTTCGATTCCAGGTATTTGTTTGCTTCGCTGAAATGGTTGTTTCCGAAAAATCCGTTGCACGCGGATAACGGGGACGGATGTACCGATTTAAGTACCAGATGTTTACCTGTATCTATAAATGCCGCCTTTTTCTGCGCATAAGAACCCCATAAAATAAATACGATGTTTTCACGCCCTTCGGCTAACTTATGAATGGCGGCATCGGTAAAAGTTTCCCATCCTTTTCTCTGATGAGAGCCTGCCATGTGAGCCTGTACCGTCAGCGTGGCGTTGAGAAGCAACACGCCCTGATTTGCCCAACGCGTCAGATTTCCCGATTTTGGAACGGGGATTCCCATATCGCGGTTTATTTCCTTGAATATATTTACCAGTGATGGAGGCGCAGGCATACCGTCGGGAACAGAAAACGACAACCCGTGAGCCTGCCGGTCGTTATGATAGGGATCCTGTCCCAAAATCACTACTTTTACTTTATAGAAAGGAGTATGCCCGAAAGCATTGAAGATCAGTCCCGCAGGAGGAAATATCCGTTTTGTCCGGTATTCATCCCTTACAAAATCAGTCAGCCTGATAAAGTAATCCTTATCGAATTCATCCTTCAACTGCTCTTTCCAGCTTTCCTCTATTTGTACATCCATAATCGAATAAGTTATATGTTAGATATAAAATTGTTTCCATTAAAACGAATTAGCGGACATAAAGATACGATTTTTGACAAAGAAAGAGCCGTTTTAGCGCCAATATTCCGGTATATTTTTTATTTTACCACAAAAAATACAGGCTTGATATTTTGCCGGATTCATTTTTTTCATATCTTTGCAAAAAAGAAAGAAGAATGGATTTTCAGTTAGCAAATGTATATTGGCGGTGGCGCTCTCAACTTAAAAAATCGTGAGCCAAGCCGGTATGTATTTACAAATAGAAATTTTTCAGAATACAAAGCCTGTCGTAACTCACGACAGGCTTTTTTTATGACAGGAAAAATAAACACAATATAAAAATGGAAAAATTTGCGGTTGATTCAAATGGCTTTTATGGAGAATTCGGAGGCGCTTACATCCCTGAAATCCTTTACGACAATGTGGAAACATTGAAGAATACCTATCTCAAGGTAATTAACGATCCGTCATTTCGGAAAGAATACAATGATCTACTAAGGGATTATGCAGGCCGCCCTTCTCCCCTTTATCCGGCAAACCGCCTTTCGCGGAAATACGGGTGCAAGATATACCTGAAACGCGAGGATCTCAACCATACAGGCTCGCACAAAATAAACAATGCAACAGGACAAGCGCTTATCGCCCGCCGCATGGGTAAAACCCGCATTATTGCGGAAACAGGCGCAGGCCAGCATGGCGTAGCTACTGCGACCGTATGCGCGCTGATGAACCTGGAATGTATCGTATATATGGGCGCTGTGGATGTGGAACGCCAAAAACTGAATGTGCAGAAGATGAAAATGCTCGGGGCAACGGTTATCCCTGTCACAAGCGGCAATATGACGCTGAAAGACGCGACAAACGAAGCTATCCGCGACTGGTGCAGCAATCCCGCCAATACTTATTATGTCATAGGTTCCACCGTGGGGCCTCACCCCTATCCGGATATGGTAGCTCGCCTGCAAGCAGTTATCAGTGAAGAAATCCGCAAACAGTTATTTGAAAAAGAGGGCCGTGAAACGCCCGATTATGTAATGGCATGCGTAGGCGGCGGAAGCAACGCGGCAGGGACAATCTACCATTTTATAGACGAACCCGGCGTAAAAATAACGCTTGCCGAAGCCGCCGGAAAAGGAGTCGACACAGGAGAATCGGCCGCAACAATCCATTTGGGAAAATTAGGCATAATACACGGTAGCAAGACGCTGATCATGCAATCGGAAGACGGGCAGATAGAAGAGCCGTATTCTATTTCGGCGGGCCTCGATTATCCGGGTATCGGCCCGATGCACGCCCACCTTGCTAAAACAGGACGCTCGGAAGTGTTGGCTGTCACCGACGACGAAGCCATGCAAGCCGCTTTTGAACTGACAAAACTTGAAGGCATCATCCCCGCAATAGAATCGGCGCATGCACTGGGCGCGCTGGATAAAATGAAATTCAAAGCGGATGATGTGGTTGTACTTTGTCTCTCGGGACGAGGAGACAAGGATATGGAGACGTATATACAGTATTATCAAGATAAAAAACAAATACCATGCGATACAAAATAAAAGTAAAAACGAAAAAGCTCCTTGCCGATCTGCAAACGCCGGTTGGCATTTATCTGAAAGTAAGAGATGTATATCCCGAATCGGCCTTACTGGAAAGTTCCGATTATCATGGAGGCGAAAACAGCTATTCATTCATAGGAATAAGTCCGGTCGCCCGCTTCAAAGTGGATAATGATGAAATAACATGTACATACCCCGATGATACGGTAATACAGGAAACCTTGTCGGAGCATCAAAAACTGACCGACAAGTTTCATGACTTCACAGGACAATTCGATGTACAGGGTGAAAACAAAACAGATATAAACGGTTTCTTCGGCTATACTTCCTATGACGCTATCCGCTATTTCGAAGCGGCAGATCCGGTGAACACGAAACTGAATAACGCCGGCATTCCTGAATTTTACTATATTCTCTATCGTTTTATTCTTGTCGTCAATCATTTGAAAAACGAATTGACCATCGTGGAAAACGTAGTTGACGGCACAGACGAAAAGTTCCGGGAACTCGAGGCTATTCTTAACAATAACAATATTGCCTCGTACAACTTCGAAGCTATCGGTAGCGAACAATCCATGATAACCGACGAAGAGCATAGGGAAATGATAAAGAAAGGGATCGCCCATTGCAAACGGGGAGACGTTTTCCAGATTGTTCTTTCGCGCTGTTTCACCCAAAAATTCGCAGGAGACGATTTCAACGTGTACCGCTCATTGCGCTCGATCAACCCTTCGCCCTATCTGTTTTACTTCGATTTCGGTTCATACCGCATCTTCGGGTCTTCACCCGAAACCCACTGCAAAATAATAAAAGGAAAAGCCTGTATAGACCCCATCGCAGGGACATATTTCCGGACAGGAGACGATGAAAAAGACCGTATCCTTTCCGAAAACCTGTTGAAAGACGAGAAAGAAAACGCCGAGCATGTGATGCTTGTAGACCTTGCCCGTAACGACCTCAGTCGCAACTGCCACGATGTAATAGTGGAATTTTACAAGAATGTACAGTTCTATTCGCATGTTATCCACCTGGTTTCACGTGTCAGCGGCGCTGTAGACAAAGGCAGGAACAACATTTCGGTCTTTGCCGATACGTTCCCTGCCGGGACATTGTCAGGCGCCCCGAAAGTGAGAGCCATGCAATTGATCCGCGATATCGAAAAGCAGATGCGGGGAGTATACGGCGGCTGTATCGGTTATATCGGTTTCAATGGAGACCTGAACCAGGCTATCACAATCCGTACATTCCTGAGCCGCAACAATACGCTTTATTATCAGGCCGGAGGAGGCATCGTTTCCAAATCGAATCCTGAAACCGAAGTGATGGAAGTGAAAAATAAACTGGGAGCGTTAACAAAAGCGGTTAAAGCCGCAATGGAGCTTAAAAACAGGGAATTCTGAATACCCGGGAATTACCCGTAATAGTATAAATAACTGAACATATCACATAACATAGCCTCCCTTGGGGGAGGTTAGAAGAGCTTAAAACATGAAACGAGTATGCAAAGTATGCAAGATTTGCGCCAAAGAGCATAAATATGCCGCGAGTTCCATGTGACTATTAAAAAACAAATTATATACATATGAAACGAGCATGCAAGATTTGCATCAAAGAGCATAAATATGCCGCGAGTTCCATGTGACCATTAAAAAACAAATCATATCCACATGAAAATACTGATATTCGACAATTATGACTCATTTACATACAATCTGGTTCACCTGGTAAAAGAATTGGGATTCACTGATGTAGATGTATACAGGAATGACAAGATAGCATTGGCAGACATAGCCCGATACGACAAGATCATTCTTTCCCCGGGTCCCGGAATACCGTCCGAAGCCGGGCTGTTATTACCATTGATAAAAGAATATGCGGGAAAGAAGCCCATACTCGGCGTCTGTCTGGGACATCAGGCGATAGGAGAAGCTTTCGGGGCCAAACTGATCAATCTGGAAGATGTTTATCATGGCGTAGCCACAAGGATAGAAGTCATAAGATCCGACTATCTGTTTGACGGACTGGACAAAGTACTGGAAGCAGGACGCTATCATTCATGGATAGTCAACCCCCGGGAACTGCCTGACTGTATCGAAGTAACAGCCACAGACGGCGCCGGACAGATAATGGCGCTTCGCCATAAAGAATATGACATTCGCGGAGTGCAATTCCATCCCGAATCGGTGTTGACGCCTGTGGGAAAAACAATAGCAAGAAACTTTTTAAACAACTAAACAAGAGCAAGCAAACAGAAATCATTACCATACCTCCCCAAGCGGAGGTCAGAAGAGGATAAAACAATGAAACAGATACTAAACAGACTCTTTGAACACCAGTATCTCAACCGCAACGAGGCAAAGGAGATACTGTCCAATATGGCGGCAGGCGGATATAATGAACCGGAGATCGCGGCATTTATCAGCGTATTCCTGATGCGGAGCATTAGCGTCGACGAATTCCTCGGATTCTCGGACGCCCTGCTGGACTTGCGGACGAATGTGGATGCACTGGCGGCATACAATCCGATAGACATTGTGGGTACGGGCGGCGACAATAAAAATACGTTCAATATATCTACTCTCGCCTGCTTTGTCACAGCGGGAGCGGGATATAAAGTCGCCAAACATGGAAACTACGGAGCAACATCCGTCAGCGGAGCATCGAATGTGATGGAACAGCACGGAGTAAAATTCACTTCGGACGTCGGCCAACTCGAGAAATCACTGGACAGGGTCAACATTGCCTATATGCACGCCCCGCTGTTCAACAATGCGTTGAAAGTAGTGGCGCCCGTACGCAAAGCCTTGGGCGTCCGTACATTTTTTAATATGCTCGGACCGGTGGTGAATCCGATAAAACCGAAGCGTACCGTGCTGGGCGTATTCAACCTGAAAATGGCGCGCTTGTATTTTTATATGTATCAGCAAACTGGCGTGGACTATTCGATTGTTCATAGCCTCGACGGATATGACGAGATTTCCTTGACCGGAGATTTTAAAATAATCAACAAGTTTGGCGAACGGATCTACAGTCCCGGGCAAATCGGATTTGAACGCTGTACAGAACAGGAACTTGACGGCGGCGCAACACCCGAAGACGCATCAAGGATTTTCGATAATGTGATCAACAATACAGCCACAAACGCCCAAAAGAATGCAGTGATTGCAAATGCGGCCACTGCCATTCAGACCATAAATCCGAAGCTTTCTTTTGAGGAGGCCGTTGCAGAAGCCGGAGAATCGCTGGAAAGCGGACGTACAAGGGAAACATTCAGGAGGTTTCTGGAGTTAAATACATAAGGACTGTGATATGAACAATATACTGGAAAAGATAATTGCGAATAAAAGAATCGAAGTAGAGCGGCAAAAGCGGCGGCAAAGCATAGATAGCATGATGTGCAAGATCGCAGGCTCCGTCAAACATCCGAAATCGTTTAAAGAGGCTTTAACCGCTTCTCCCACAGGGATTATCGCCGAATTTAAACGCCGCTCGCCTTCCCGCGACTGGATCTTCAAAGACGCCAGGGTAGAAGATGTTATCCCGTCATATTCCGAAAACGGGGCAAGCACCATTTCGGTATTGACGGATATCGATTTCTTCGGAGGAACACTGGCGGATCTGGAATTGGCCGGAAGCCTGACCGATACGCCCCTTCTTCGAAAAGATTTTGTGATAGACGAATATCAACTTTATCAGGCCAAAGTTTCGGGAGCAAGCGCCGTACTGCTTATCGCTTCTGCACTTACCGTACTGCAAACAAAGCGACTGGCCGCGAAGTCCAAAGAACTCGGACTGGATGTATTGCTCGAAATACATAACGAAGAGGAGTTGGGGCACATTCACGATAAAGTGGACGTGGTAGGCGTAAACAACCGCAATCTCGGTACTTTCGCGACCGATGTACAGATATCTCTAGATCTGGCAGACAAAATCCCCGGCGAGTTCGTGAAAATATCGGAAAGCGGCATTTCACATCCTCAAACAGTGATCGACCTCCGGAAAGCAGGATACAAGGGTTTCCTCATGGGCGAAAACTTTATGAAAACAGACGATCCGGGCAAGGCTTTGAATGACTTTATAAAACATTTAGTATGAAACAAAGCATGATTTTTGTCAAATCACCAAAGTCCGTGATAATAAAAATCATGCAAGTTCCTCATGTCAATTGAAAACAAAATTATTATCATATGAAAATAAAGGTCTGCGGGATGAAATATCCCGACAACATAAAAGATCTATCAAAACTCCCCGTCGACTTTATGGGGATGATATTCTACGATAGATCGCCACGGTTTGCAAACGGACTGACATTCGATGATGTAAACACATTACCTCCTGATATAAAACGTGTTGGCGTATTTGTCAATGCCGGATTGGGCTACATTGTCGAGAAAATGAACCGGTACGGACTCGACCTTGTTCAACTGCATGGAAATGAATCTCCGGAATTTTGCAAAAGGCTTAACGAGGCCTTGCCGGTTATCAAAGCATTCAGTATAGCCGAAGCATCCGATTTTGAACAAACAAAAAGCTATGACGGCCTGTGCGGCTACTTCCTTTTCGATACCAAAACGCCTCGATACGGAGGCTCGGGGCAAAAATTCGATTGGGGTATTTTGGATTCTTACACCGGCAATACTCCTTTCTTCCTGAGCGGCGGCGTCTCTATATGCGACGCTGATGAAATAAAGAAAATACGGCGCGCCCAATTTTACGGTATAGACCTCAATAGCCGGTTTGAAACCACGCCCGGATTAAAAGATATAACACTATTACAGCAATTTATAAAAGCATTGAAACAATGAACAGGATCAAGCAATTATTCGAAAAGAAACAGAAAAACATACTTTCCATATACTTTACTGCAGGATTTCCCCATAGGGACGATACCTGCGATGTTATCCGCGAACTGGAAGCCAACGGCATTGACCTGATAGAGATAGGCATCCCCTTTTCCGACCCCATGGCCGACGGGCCTACCATTCAGGAAAGCGGGACAATCGCTCTGCGCAATGGCATGACATTGAAAACATTGTTCGCCCAACTGGAAAACATCCGTCAAGATGTGGCTATCCCGTTGATAATGATGGGATACCTCAACCCGATCATGCAATATGGTTTTGAGAATTTCTGCAAACAATGCAGGGAAACAGGGATAGACGGAGCCATCATCCCGGACCTGCCTTTCAACGACTATATCAATGAATACAAACCCGTTGCGGATAAATATGACGTCAAGATCGTCATGCTTGTCACTCCTGAAACTTCCGACGAGCGTATCCGCCTGATAGACAGGCATACCGACGGTTTTATCTACATGGTGTCTTCCGCGTCGACAACCGGCGCTCAAAAAAGCTTCGACGAGAAAAAACAGGATTATTTCCGCAAAATAAACGCCATGAACCTGCGTAATCCGCGCCTTATCGGTTTTGGCGTCTCCAATAAAGCGACCCTGGACGCCGCACAGGCAAATGCAAGCGGAGCCATCATAGGCAGCAAGTTTATTACTTTGCTAAAAGAAAGCGCGAATATAAAAGAGGCGGTTAAGGCATTAAAAGAGGCATTGTGCAAATAAGGCGCGAGACATAAACAATTCATAACAGGATATGTCGGGATGGTTGAATTTTGATGTTCCATCCCGTGGGTGGGTAATGTCACTAATATAAATAAAAATTGTATCTTTGTCATAAAAATAAAACAGCTATGACATCGAATCATTCATTGGAGTTGAGTTTACTGTTCAGGGAACAGTTGTCACAGGATTTACTGTCTGCCTTTCAGGCGGACTTTCCGCAAGAAGCTGTTTCTTCCTATGTCGAGGAGCATCTGAAAGGAAAAACACGGGATAAAGTCTATACGGCTTCCCGCACATTGGAAATCATGCTTTTAACGGCGGTACAGGAAGATAAAAGCATGCAGCAGTCTGT
>JAISSD010000171.1 GCA_031273295.1 Prevotella sp. | reverse complement strand
ATAATCGTTTTAAAAGCAAGCATTTGACAAAAATACAAATTATGAATGAGTTATGGAGCATATTATTTTTAAAACACGAGAGCATCTTTCAAAACAGGATACTCTCGTGTCATGCCATTTTTAATTGGTATATCCCGGATTCTGCTCTAATACGGCATCTACATTCCGGTCAATTTGCGAAAAAGGAATCGGCCACAAGTTGTGATAATCCTCAACGGAAGTTCCCGTTGATTCAAGTTGCTCCCCGTTAGCGCCTTCATACGTTTTGTTGTACCGGCGTACCCTGTCCACAAATTTCCCCAACCGGCAAAGCGTACACATACGCAATTCTTCGGTGTACAGCTCCCGCAATCTCTCATCCAGAATATAATCGATATCCACCTGGGAGGCATTAATCAGCGGAGCTTGGGCGCGCGCCCGGATCTCGTTGATATCGGCTGCCGCCGCGTTCAGGTCATTATTGCCCAGATGCGCTTCCGCTCTCAGCAAATAGGTTTCCGCCAAACGGAACATGTAGCTATCGCGGAATGTCAAATTCGTGTTATTGATCAGGTGTTCGCCAAATGCAGTCATCATATAATTACCCTGTGCATCTGTCCTATAAAAATCCGTTGATACATCACCCGATATTTTCATCAGAAGCGGATACCAATTCCTGTAGATACGGGGAGCTATTCCATCCTTTACCAACCATTTGCCGAAAGCGGGAGACTGCGGATTATCAATTTGTACATCACGGACAATGATATAGTCCGCATTGCGGAGATCGCCTTCTTCCCATATCTCATCAAAAAAATAATTCGTGGGTTGCGACCATCCCGTGCTTCTTCCTCCTTTCTCTGCCGTATTACCGACAAAAGCGGTGGTCGTTACTCCGTCTACCGTAATGGTTAGGCCACTGTAATAAGGATTGAAATAATTGAACTCCGTACTTCCGGGTCCCACGCCCTTATACTCGTACTGTGAAACCCAAAGCGCTTCCGTATTTCCGGCGCTGATGCGGTTTTGATTATTCTGCCGGTGCAAATCGGAACAGACGTCTCCCCGCTGGTCTATTTTGGAACCGAAACGGGTTTTCATCAACTTGCACGCAGGATAGTTAATCACGGCCGAGGCAGCAGCAATGGCATTCGTGTATTCGCCAAGGGAAATATAGATTTCCGACAGCAGGTGCTGGGCAGCTTGTTTGGCTATTTCCCCGTCTCTTACCGATTCAATATCGGGCAGGATGGAAACGGCTTCGATCAAGTCGTTTTTTGCCTGTGTGTAAGTCTCTTCCCGCGAAGCCCTCACAAAATCCCGCCGGGGAGCGGTTATCTCTTCCAGAATCAACGGCACGCCGCCATACAGATTGGCTAAAATCCGGTAACCGTATGCACGTAAAAACAGCGCCTGTCCCCTCAGTTTATTCTTGTCGGCTTCCGCTATGTCTGCGTTTTTGATACGAGTCAGAATCAAATTTGACTGATTCACGATCACATACAGGTATTGCCAGACAGTTTCCGTTTGAACGCTATTGGGGACTATCGTCGCTTTCCATGTATTAAGCTTATTCACATCACATGCAACAAAGGCAAAGTCCGTACCGGGACCCCATAAGCCCATTCGGGCGTCATTGTTCATCGAAAATAGCATGACTCTTACATAATAGTGCGCTTGATTAACCGCCATTTGGAAGTCCTGGAGGGTTACCAGCGAATTTTCCGCCGCATAAATGGACAACGGCTTTTCCTCCAGAAAGGCATTCTCGTCGCAGGATGGAAGAAATGCCAGGGCGATCGTCCATACAATCGCCATCATTTTACTGTATGATTTTAATGTTTTCATCTTTTGTACATTGTATTATTATAATCAGAAATCAAAATTAATGCCCACTGAATACGTTTTCAACAGTGGATAAGCGCCTGTTTCAAGCCCTGTTCCGGTTTCCGGATCCCAGCCGTCCCAATCGGTGATAGTAAACAGGTTTTCACCCGATACATACACTTTGAGATTGTTTATCCGGTATTTTTTCAGGAAAGCGGAAGGCAACCGGTATGACAGCATCACATTCTGCAAGCGGATAAAACTGCGCTGGATATACGGCGAATAACCGTAATCCAACGCCGACGTGAAAAATCCGGGTTGGCGATACCGTGCATTCGGATTTTCGGGTGTCCAGTAATCAAACTTAAATATGTTTGACTGTCTTATATTATCCGGATTAGCCAATGAACCGCCAGGTTTTCCATAATAATAATCCTTGCCGCCTTGAATGGAGTTAATAAATATTTTCAACTCCAGATTTTTATACGTCAGGTTGTTCTGA
The DNA here is from genome assembly GCA_031273295.1 of Prevotella sp. GTDB lineage: Bacteria > Bacteroidota > Bacteroidia > Bacteroidales > Dysgonomonadaceae > Dysgonomonas. Next base: position 5,716 of record JAISSD010000171.1, on the reverse strand, counting down.
ATGCTGAAACGGTAGGAAGGATCATTGTATCCGAGAATCTTACGGTCGTTTGCACTCGAGTATACCCCATCTCCGTCTATGTCCCGTACCTTGTAGGAACCGTATGTAAACCCGGAGGGAATAATGCCGGCATTATAATCTGCCACCTGCCACATGCCGATCAACTCAAAATCGTAGCGTACGCCATAAGGATGCCCGATGAAGATGCTTGACGATACCAGGTCGTCTTCCTTGCCGTCGCCATCGTTATCCAGCCCCAGAATACTCAGTACCTTGTTTCGGTTGAGCGAATAATTGAAGGTGACAGCCCAACTAAAATCTTTTGTTTGCACGGGGATGCCGGTAAGGCTTAGTTCGACGCCCCGGTTGGCCAATTTTCCAATATTGACAGGTATACTGCTTATATTCATGTTGATATTTGGAATCGCGATATTATAAAGCAGGTTGTACGTTTGGGTACGATAATACTCCGCAACTCCCGACAACCGGCCGTTCAGGACACTGAAATCCAGTCCGGCATTGAATGTACGGGTGGTTTCCCACTTCAGATTGTCGTTTGCCATGGCGCTGATATACACTCCTTTTTCGATACTGCCGCCATCGCCATACTGATAGGCATCTTGTGAACTGATTCTCGCCATCGTCTGGTAACGCCCGACGGTACGGTTGCCGCTCGCGCCATAAGAAAGACGCAATTTCAGGTTATCCACCCATGACACATTGTCCTTGAGAAAATCCTCCTCGCTGATGTTCCACGATACGGCTGCCGAGGGGAAGAGGGCGAATTTGTTTGCCTTTCCGAAACCGGAGAATCCGTCTCTCCGGAGGGTACCGGTAAAGTTATAGCGGTCGTTGAATGTATAGGCAAGACGCAGCATGGCATAAAGGCTGCTTTCCTGCCAGGCGTCGGAACTGACTCGTTGCTGTTCAAGTTCGGCGCCTTGCAGGTAATTGTAGCCCAATGCATCATTGGCATAATAACTTCCGCTGGCATTGGTGCTTTCATATTGCCTTTTTTCCGCTCCATATACGAACGTGGCGTTTACCCCGTGTTTGCCAAACGCTCTTTTATATGTAACGATATGATCCGCAGACCAGGTATAGGTGGAAGAGTTCTGCTTAGAACCCGACCCTTGCAGGCTGGCGCCGTAAGGATTGAATGAAAAGTTTTTACCGAGTATCAGGTTCTGGGAAAAGTTCAACCGGTAATTCAATCCTTTGATGAAAGGAATGTCTATATCCGCATAGAAATTGCCAAACAGGTTATACCGCTTATTCACATTATCCCGTTGTATCTCCAGCAACGGATTCAGCGTGGACTTAAACGGATAAGTAAGGTATTCGCCTGTTTCCTTATCGGTCACCTCGGCAATGGGAGGTATACCTATCACACTGCCCAAACTGGGCGATACACCCGGATAGTCACTCAGCGAAAAAAACGATTGTGTTCCCAGTTTCAGCCAGTCCGTTATCTTCGTATCCAGATTCACACGCACATTGTATCGTTGATAGGTATCGTTGATCACTAAATTCTGCTGGTCGGTATATCCGATGGACATGAAGTAGCTGGATAGTTCGCTCCGCCCTCTCACGCTTAGGTTGTGCTGCTGGATGTAGGAGTGGTCATTGGTCAGTAACTCCCACCAGTTGGTATCCGTACCGTTCAGATAGCCATTTATTATACTTGCATCCAAGTGATTCGCCACGTTCCATTCAGGATTGGGCGTCAGCATATCTTCTCCAGTCCGGCTTTCGGACAGCCAGCCGTCGGCGATGAACTGCAAAAACTCTTCGCGATTCATGGGAATCATCTTGTCGTTGCTCAATCCCTGGAGGGTATATGAGCCGTTGTACTCGATGATGGGTTTGCTCATCGCCTTTACGGTTTTGCTGGTAATCAGCATGACGCCGTTGCTGGCCTGCGAGCCGTAAATGGCGGCGGCGCTGGCATCTTTCAGGATATCTACGGATTCGATGTCGTTGGGATTGATATCCACGATATTGCCGCGATAAATAATTCCGTCCAGCACAATCAGCGGCCCTGTACCGGCTGAGATGGAATTACGTCCGCGGATGGATATGCCCGGATCGCTTCCCGCCTGCGTAGTCGCACCGACATTCAGTCCGGGTACGGTGCCGTGCAGTCCGGACAGCAGACTGACATTCGGCGATTCTTGCAAGACGGTTAAATCAGCGCGCACGACTGAACCGGTAAGGTCTTTCCTGCGGGCGGTGCCATACCCGACCACGACAACCTCTTCCAGCGCCTGAAAATCTTCCCGGAGAACGATTTGCAACGTACTCTGATTCTCCACCGTTATCTCCTGTGTTACGTATCCGATAAAAGATACTTTCAGGATTGCATTTGCGGAAACATCCAACGCAAACTTCCCATCTGCATCGGTAATGATACCGTTGGTAGTTCCTTTTTCTACTACATTTGCGCCGATAATTGCTTCGCCACCGGTGTCAACTACCGTACCGCTCACCCGTTTCTGTGCAAAGACAGAGACGGCACAACTAATAATACACAGCATACAAAGTACTTTTCGCCATGTAGTCCGTTTTTTTGAAGTGGAATTTTCTTTCTTCATTTTCATACATTTTGTAATTAAATAAGTTAGTGATAAATTAAAGTTTGTGCATAAACACATCTCAAAGTATACACCCGAAAACAATGATTTTCCGGTGTATGGTTTTTCCTTTTATTAACTATTTACCATAAGCGTGATCTTTTATGTATTCGTTTTTTCATCCAATTTGCCAGAGTTCCCGTAGAACTCTGTCAAAAAGCCCAAAAGAATAACATTTAATCTTTTGGGAAATAACGGATTAACGAAATGTGAATATTTGAAAAAAATAGGCTTGGAACTAACGAATCCCTTTGTGGATGCGGACTTTGTTGACAGAGTTCTACGGGAACTCTGGCAAAAAAGAATCATAATACATTAACTATAGGCAAAATTAGCGAAAAGGATATTACCTGGCACGTACTTTTTTTGCAGAAAGTAAGCTTATTTTTGCAGAAATCGAAATGGCCGTGAGGCTGACTTTCTTCTGCCAATAGGAAAATCCAGTTATTGTTTTGTTATCATATAAATTTCTCCGGTTTTAACGCTAAATTCAAGGAGGTCTTCTTCCGCAGAGGAGGTCTTCACTTCCTTGCCTTTAGCCGTTATGCTCACCGGCGTTTTTGTGCGCAACCGGCAAGTCCTGTCGTCATTCGCCTTGACCGCAGCTTTCAACAACGCCCCGTCTTTCCATTCAAGATCGACATCAAAACCGCCGCGGGCGCGTAGTCCTTTTACCGCACCGCTTTGCCACGCCCGGGGCAATGCCGGCAACAGCGAGAGTTCGCCGCTGTGACTTTGCATCAGCATCTCGGCGATACCGGCAGTGATTCCCGGCACGCCTTGATTGCCTTCCATTGACGGGGTAATCTGACTGTCTTCCGGATACGGATGGACGCTTACATCAGTCAACATTTTGTGCAGAATTTTATACGCTTTTTCCGGTTCGTCGAGACGGGCATACATGTTTATTTTCCAAGCGCCGAACATTCCAAGATATTTGAAGTCTCCACGCCGTTCAAGTACTCTTTTTACCGCTGTCGTTAACTCCGGTGATTTCTGTGGGGTTAAATCATCGTCCGGATACAAGCCGTACAAATGCATAACATGCCGGTGCGTCGGTTCCGCTTCTTTAAAATCGTAAAACCATTCCTGAAGTTGTCCGTGTTGTCCAATTTGATGTGTCGGCATTTGTCGAAGTGTTTGCGATAACTGTTCACACAAATCGGTGTCTGTATTTAATATCTCACTTGCCGTTATCATGTTGCGAAATAGATGTTTAATCAGTTGAATATCGCTTGCTGATGCAAACGAGATAGCAACCTTTCTTCCCTGTTCATCGAGAAAACTGTTTTCCGGCGACGTGGAAGGACACGTTACCATCAAACCGGTTACGGGGTCTTTGACAAGAAAATCAAGGCAAAATTCGGTTGCTCCTTTGAGCAACGGATAAATTTGTTTTAAGTATTCCATATCGGGATTGTAGCTGTAATGATCGTAGAGTTGCTGCATCAACCACACGCCACCCATCGGCCACATTGCCCAACAGGGTTCGTAACCGGTAGGACCGGTGTTGAACCACACGTCGGTGCCGTGATGGGCACACCATCCGCGACAGTTGAACATCTCGCGAGCGGTACGTTGTCCGGCTTGCGCAAGGTTTTCGACAAACAGCAGTAACGATTCATTGAGAACCGGCAGATGGGTATTTTCTATGCACCAGAAATCTACCTGCAGATTAAAGTTCAACGTCCAGCGACCTCGCCAACGTCCTTCGAGATTGTCAAGCCACGGATTGTGGTTGTTGAAAGCCAATGTTCCTTCCCGCGAACCGCAAAGCATCAAGTAGCGTCCATATTGAAAATAACGAGCCTCATACGCAGGATCAATTCCTCCTTTGCGAATCACATCCATCGTTTGCGTCGTGGTTAAATCGGGATTCGGATCAGCGCCCAGATTGATTTTGCATGCGGAAAAAAGCGGACAATAATCATCCAGATGTCTTTTTAACAGGGCTTCGTAAGCGTATCTTGAGGCGTTGACCATATAATCGCCGCAGCGTTTTTTCTCGTCGGCGGAGACATCGTTCCAGTTTACCCAGTTGGTTGCCCCTGCCAGAAGCAACGTAACAGCGTTGGCTCCTGCAATCGTTATCCTGTCGCCATCGGCAGTCAGCGTACCGCCGTCGAGAATGACCCTGACTTTGGATTGCCATTTCATTTGAGGCGGACGAACCGTACTGACCGGATTGTGCGAAATCGTCGTTCCCTCCATAATGATCTCATCTTTCTCGACACGCATCCTTGCACTGTTTTGCAGACTCGTAAACCAGGTTGACAAATCAATCTTGCCTTTCCTGTCAGCAGTCAGCCGATAGACAATAACCTGATCGGGATAGCTGGCAAAGACTTGGCGCGAATAGTTTACGCCGTCCAATTGATACGAAACATTGACAATACCGTTGTCCATATCCAGTTCGCGCCGGTAATTACTCACTTTGGCAAGATCATGCCCGGAGTAATCCAAATTCAACCGTCCCATCGGTTGGTAAAGTTGTTCGTATTTTGTGTCGCCCTTAAATTCTTTTGCTGCATTATGAGCTTCATGCCAGTTGCGCTCAAATGCGTATTTCCTGATTTTCTCCAATATCTCCGGCCCTTCAGGATTATTGGGGTTATAGGGACCGCCTGTCCAAAGCGTCTCATCGTTAAACGGAATGACCTCGTGATCTACCGAACCCGGAATCATAGCGACAAAACGTCCCGTTCCAATTGGTAATCCTTCCCAGTATTTTGTAGCGGGGACATCGTACCACCATTGCATCGGCGCCTGATTTACGGCAATTTCCGAGTTGTCCCTGCAGGAGAGGAATGTGGCACAGGTAACGAGTGTCGCACAATATATTAGATTCTTCATTTTAATGATTGATTATTATTATTAATTGGTAAGATTAGATACTTTTCTCCCTGTTCGGCGTCAAATTCAATCAGATTTTCTTCCGGAGAAGTACATTTGATTTCTTTGCTGCCGGCCAGTACCTTTACAGACGCTTTAGTGCGGAGACGGCAGGTTTTATTATAGTTTGCTTTGACAATTGCTTTTGACAGCTTGCCATTCTCCCAGGCTAAATCGACATCAAAACCGCC
>JAISSD010000104.1 GCA_031273295.1 Prevotella sp. | reverse complement strand
CGGGAAACAGCCAACCGGGAAGGCGAGGCAAAGCGGGAGAAGGCAAAGAAAGCCCGACAAGCCAATGCCGAAAAGCAAAAACGATACCGGGAAAATATGAAAGCACAGGGCTACCATGCCGTTCTTGTCTGGGAGAAACCGCTTCCCCCTGATATGACCAAGGCGCAGGTTTATATCCACAAAAGTTCGCTGGGTATAGCCGACCAAGAGGATACTGATGCGGGGCGTTTTATCCAGAGCTTGCGGGGGGAAATCCTGATGAAGTATCAAAGCCAAGAGTTACCGCAAGACGTATACCGGGACCTCTTAGCATTACTCAAACCATTGGGGGATAGTTGATTTTAGATGGTTACTAAGTAACCCCCTTCGGATGTTGCTATCTATACCCCGCTAAAGGGGTTCAGTTGAATGAAGCGGATTGACATCTATGAAGGCGGCCATGTTTTGGTACGGCTTGACGGAGGACGGTTTTTTTCCAGTGTCTTGATACGGGTAATACAATCCCGCTTTTTGCCTTTTCGTCCTAGCATAGTAGTACGCCGGGCTTTTTTACAAAAATCCACACTCACAGTCAACATTTCACAAAATATACACTTCCATTTTGTTTACAGATTTTTTCCGTACTCATAAGATGAAGTATGCTCAACAGATATGGGACATGGGCATAAGACTTTTTATTTTATGGGGACGGATTATGAATAGATATTCTATATTAAGGTCAGGCTTGCTGTTGTCAATGCTTGTCTTTACGACATCGTTTTTTGGGTGTGAAACTCCTACCCAAAACCCGCCTGATACTCAAACCGAAGGTACGGACACCAAAGAGAAGGATTCGGGTGGCGATAATACAAATCCGTCTAATCCGCAACCGGGCGGGGCAGAGACAACACAACCTGAATCGCCTGAAACTACCGATGAGGGAAATGTCGATGAACAGACAGAGACAGAGACAGAGGAATCAGGCGAAATATCGGAAGAAAGCAATGAAATTGAAACGATACCCGAATTTGTGTATCCTGAAATAATTGATTTTACGTTCTCAATTGATTTTAACGATTCCAGAAAACTCCGTCAAAATTATGCGGTAAACGGTAGAAGTGTTGGAACAATGGGGAATGTCGAGGGCGGCACTGAACCGTTTACGTTCTCATTGGTTGACGGCAACGGGAATAACGACCGTGACAATAGCCGTTTTGAAATTGATGATGGCAAACTGAACATAAAAGACGCTTCTCTATCGGCGGGAACTTATTACATCAATGTTGGTGTTACAGATAATCATGGCAAAACGCTTTCGAAGACTTCAACGTTGACGATTTACGAGACACCTACGCTTGCACAACAGGAAGAACGCTCGTTTTCCAATATTAATTTCAAGATGAGATATGTAACGCCGGGGAAATTCCGAAAAAACATATTTGAAGTTATGGAAATTACAAAAGGCTATTGGATTGCGGAAACAGAAATGACGCAGGATTTGTATGTTGAAATTATGGGGAATAATCCATCATATTACCAAAATGATGTTGCCAATGGAGAGGTACAAGGGAAACGGCCTATGGATTCTATGACAATAAAAGCTGCAATAATGTTTTGCAACAGATTAAGTATTTTATCAAATCGTGAACCTGTTTACCAAATTGACGGAATAACTGATTGGCTTACTGTTTCAGAAGCAAGTATCCCTGAACTCAACTCATCTAATCTTATAATAGCCCAAAATGCAGACGGTTATCGATTACCAACCAAAAATGAATGGTTGTATGCCGTTATTGGGGCCGATTTATTAAACCCGGGGACAACAAATGAAGGTGGTTATCTTAAACGGTTTTCAGGGGATTCCGAAAACATGGACGCAGGTAGTGCTTATGCGATAATAAATGAATGGGCATGGACTTCTATGAATTCTGACTATAAAACACATGAAGTCGGGAAAAAACGTCCAAATGAGCTTGGATTGTTAGATATGACTGGTAATGTTCAGGAGTATACCGAAGATTCATGTTTCGACATGATGGTAAGAGGTGGACACTCAAACAGAGCATACACTGAATGTTTTTATGAAGAAAAGTTTTATTTTCAAAGTCTTAGGGATATTCCTACAGGCTTCAGGCTTGCGTGTAATCAGTAGAAATAAACATCGGTCAGGGTTAGACTGACCGATTAACATTTTTTATAGGAGAATCAAATGAAACCAGAAGATTACGGTCTACTCTCATTGAAAGAAATGTACATACCATCTGAAGAAAACTTTAGAAAACTAGGTATGGAAAAGCCCAAAACATTTGATGAGTTTTTGAAACTTGATGATGAATCAGATGAAAATTTTGAAATGAAATCAGACGTAATAGAAGTTACTGAATTAGAAAAAATGCAATTATTACGTCATATTCAAAAATTATCTCTAAAACACGCCCTTCTCAAAGAGTTTTACGATGTAGACAGGGGGAACAGTCTAGCACAAAAAGACTAAATAATGAAATAAAAATAATATGATAAAAGTTGACCGTGTTTTCTTGCTTTAGCAGGCGTTCTTTAATTTAGAACGCCGCTCTATTTTTTCAAGGTCATCAAGTTTCTTTCGTACAACCGACATGACCGCCTTTTCGATTTCAAGGAGCAGATGTTTTTCCCATTGATGAAGCAAATCGCTCTTGTCATCGGGCAGGAATAAGTCCCGGCTATTTATTTCAAGCGCATCGGCTATTTTACCAAGCGCATCGAAAGACGGCGCTTTTTCGCAGCGTTCCAAAAGCCCGATGTAATTATCGGCTTCCTCGGCGAGGGTGCTTTGTGTCATTTTACGGCGTTTCCTGTGAATTTTCATGTTCTTCGCAATCAATTTCTGTATTGCTTTCATTCATTCATTCTCCAGTGTAAGTGTATTCTGTTGTTGGCAAATTGCGCCTAGACTGATGCAAAAAATCGGGTCTTCTGGTGTTATGGTGAAGTGCGGTAGTTGGTGCAGGTGATAGTATAAAAAAGTAGAGTAAATGTGCTCGATTTTACCCGAGTGGGATTTTATCCCATCTTTAGACAAAAATTTATGACCCTGACCCCAATTATGAGCTTATAATCTTTGAATAAGGGGAAAATGCTATACCAGTGGAAAATTTGTATATCGGAATTTAGCCTAATAATAGCATTTTATCATAATTTCATCATTTACCACAATAAAGCCGGTAGCCCAAAAAATCCCTTCACAATCAATAAGAAATTGTTAGCCGCTTTCCCCCTTTTCTGTCAGTTGCTCTACATAATACTTCCGCATATTGGAAATAGAATGATTCACACTCCGCTCTATAGCGGGTTCGATCGAATTGATAATTTGCTTTATAAGCGTATCATCAACCGAATCAAGATATTTGATTACTTCTGCCGCCACGGTAGGTTTGGGCGGCTCATCTTCACGCTTGAACAAATCAGAAATATCAACGTGTAACGCCCTTGCCAGTTTTGCCAGCGTTTTAGGCGATACCCACTTCTTTCCCAATTCAATATCACTGAGAAATGGCGTTGAAATGTCCATAGCAAGCGAAAAATCCATCTGCGACATTCCAAGTCGCGCCCGATAACGCTTAATGTTGAGGCTCAACAGTTCCCTACATTCTTTTTCGTCTTTATCCATAGTCAAATCTCCCTTCTTAATTCACGGTAGGGCTTTTTTGGGAGCAAAAACCGCCTGTTGAGCCAAATCCTTTTACCAATGGCAATGTGAATTTTATTTTGCCGATAGCTTG
>JAISSD010000099.1 GCA_031273295.1 Prevotella sp. | reverse complement strand
GATTACAGGATTTTCATCTGATAATAATTTTGTTTTCAATTGACATATGGAACTTGCATGATTTTTATTATCACGGACTTTGGTGATTTGACAAAAATCATGCTTCGTTTCAGGATTGTGTCCGTAAGTCTTTTAATCCTTGAATCTGGTAAATCGTGTTCAGACTTTTCTTCGTCTCTTCGGATTTGCGGTCTGCATTGCCCCGAAAATTTTTTAATGCAAAGGGCGCAGATAGCAAAGGGCTGCAAGCCATTGTGCCAATGTGTTTTGTCAGTCAAACTGCGACTATGCCCAAATAGTATTCGTGTCAGGATACGGCATACCTGAAAGTCCCAATCCTGCCGGACTTTCGAATATTTTACATATCCGGACAATTTTGAATTCATAATTTTCAACAATCAACAAAAAAATATATACACATGAAAAAAAACAAGAAGTTTAATATCTCCGAAATACTGGCAATGGAAAACGAATTTCCGGATTTTATAAACCTGTATCTGACGGGCGCTTCATGGAAGGCCTATCAGCAGTCTGCCTGTAAAATACTGTGCAGTTATCAGGACGAACCCGGCATGCAGCGCTGTTACGTGGAAGGCTTGAGTGTTTCCGTGAAGTATGTCAGGGCAGTGGGACAGAAAGTAGTTTTGGTACGTTTCCCGAAAGACAGTCTTCTCCGGCTTTTTGAATCCTCCCGGATTAAATGGTTGTCGGACAGTCAAATCAGGATATCCTGTCCGCCGCTGGACGAATCCGGCATGCAGCACTGTTACGTGGAAGAATGGCTTGCAGTTCAGTCGTCCAACCCGTTCCCCGACGGGAAGTACGATTTTGAGCAGGGTACGGACAGAAACCTTCCTGTTTACAGCGCCCTGTTCGAATTGAACCTCAAGACGCTCGAACTTGACCGCTGTATTTCCCGGGAATCCCGCAGCAAGCTCAATATCAATATAAAAGTACGGGCCGGTCTTATGGATTTGACGCCTCGCGTACACCGCTGGACGGACAGTCCGGAAGAAAAGGAAAAGATAGTGGATCAAGTCCGCGAGCATATGGAGACGCTAAGGTCCCAGGCGGGATGCCTTGCGACTACGGACAGGATCAGCATGGATCAGCATAGCGATATCTGCGAACTGGAAAGATCTGTTTTGGAACGGTTGCTGATTTGGCAGAAAGCGGGGGCGGATCCAGCTGCTTCTCCCGGCTCTTCCGTCCAAACGGAAGAGTCTGCCGATTCGCCTCGCCATCTTCTTTAACCGCAGAGGGCGCAAGGAAGGCGCAAAGTACGCAAAGAAAAAGAAGAACGGTATTATGGACGGGAGACTGTTATCCCGAACCTTGTGGAGGCTTCACCCTGTTTGTTTGTGAATCCCTACGGGAAAAGGGTTTTATGAAGGATATGTCTTTTCTATCGATATGAATGCCCTACGGACAAAAACGTCCGATGTAAAGCGACTTAGGCGGTTTATTGTCCCGATTTCATCTTTGAACAAATCCCCACTGACGTCGCGTCTGTGGGGACCAGGATCAACTAAAAAAACTATCAATAGAAAAGTCATGCTAAACAAAGTATATGCTTGTCCTTTTCCCTTTCTTTTTTACAGTAGCGGTTACATTGCTCGCTGATACTGTATCCGAGTAATATGCCAAGTATAAAATCTTCTTCGGGCGTCAGCAGATTCAATGGCTTGTCGCCACATATCCTGTTTGCTACATTCAGGCATTCGTCTTTCCCGAAAAATACATTTATATTGCCGTTCTTTAATCGTTGTATTTTGTATCTGATTGCATTCTTCTCCAGTTTCCATACCGCTTTTTCTTCCGAGTCGGCAGTCAGGGTGCAGAGCGCCAGATCGCGGACTCCTTTTTTATATTCGTAAATAAGATGGTAGAAAACGCGCATGACCGGCCTGTTCCTAAATTACTTTTTTCAACTCTTCCGTCCAGAGAGCGATGCGCTGGTCCGTCAGGCCGGATTCGTTGTCATTGTCTATTAACAATCCTACAAACTGTCCGTCTACAAACGCTTCCGAAGAGTCGTAGGTATAACCTTCCGCGCTTGCTTGCCCGATAAGTTCGCAGCCTTTACCTTTTATAACTTCGTATATTTTACCTACCGCATCACAGAATGTGTCGCTGTATGACGAAGAGTCGCCGCAACCGAAAAGGGCTACTTTCTTGCCATTCAGGTCGGCTGCTTTCACCTTGTCGATATAATGGTCCCAATCGTCTTGCAGATCTCCAAGTCCTAAAGTCGACGACCCGAACAATACAACGTCGTAGGCCGCGTAGTTTGCATCGGCTTTGGACACATCATGTAGATCAGCTTTGTCCACATTCAGTTTTTTCGCTATTTCTTCCGCCACTTCTTGTGTGTTTCCTGTTGTGGATCCGTAATATATTCCAATTTCAGGCATAATTAATTAATTTATAGATTACAGTTATTAATTCCAATTTGACAATGCAAAGAAACGGGATATATCAGACCGGGGCAATACCGAAAAATAATGAAATTTACAGGCAAAACTACTTATTTATGAGTAGCAGGGGATGATGAATCGGAATGTAGCCCTGTTAAAACAAAAAAACAGACTGGTTACCCAATCTGTTTTTTTTGTACCGTATTAAATTATGTTTTAAGCTTCCGCTATTGGATGTACAGAAACATAAGATCTGTTGTCTTTCTTTTTGCGGAACGCAACAGTGCCGTTTATCAACGCAAACAGGGTATGATCTTTGCCGATACCCACATTTACGCCCGGATGATGAGTGGTGCCTCTTTGGCGAACTATGATGTTTCCGGCTTTTACCGTTTCTCCTCCGAATGCTTTAACGCCTAACCGCTTACTTTCCGATTCACGGCCGTTTTTCGAACTACCTACGCCTTTCTTGTGTGCCATTTTCTTCTGTTTTTACTGATTAAGCAATAATTTCTTTAACTACAATTTCTGAAAATTGTTGACGGTGGCCGTTTAATTTACGGTATCCTTTTCTTCTTTTCTTGTGGAATACAAGCACCTTGTCGCCTTTTACCTGGGATATTACTTCTACTACCACTTTAGCGCCTTCAACAACAGGCGTTCCTACGGTCACAACGCCATCTTTGTCGACCAACAATACTTTCTCGAACTCTACTTTAGATCCGTTTTCCGCGTTGATCCTGTGAACAAACAATTTTTGGTCTGCTTCAACCTTCATCTGTTGTCCTTGAATGTCTACAATTACGTACATCTGTTTTTATATTTACAGGTTATGTGCCTGAGGCGAACCTGTTTACACGGGTTTCTTGCGAGCCTGTCAGCGATAGGGTGACAAAAGTAGAAAAATATTGTCGAATATTCAAATCTTTTCGAAAGATTATTTTTTGACGTCTATTATGGTCAATATTCCTTCTATATCATCCCGCACGGGTATGTTTATATCGCCGCCTATTTCGGTAATAATGGCTTTTATCGCCTGCTTGTTCAACCTGGATACGGTAGTCAGCCTGTTCCTTTTTATTACGATTGTTCCGGGCATATTTCCCAATGTTCCGTCAACTATATATAAGCTGTCTCCTTTTAGGGTGTATGTACTTTCCCTTTTTCTGACATTGACGCCGCTTTCCGGGTCTACGGCCAGGGTGGATATAACGCCCATATCCGGATGACTTTTATTTATTTCAAAAACCCTTTTTACGAGCAGTTGCCTGCTGTCTGCGGCGAACATGCCGTTTACTCTGCCATTGACGTCATTGTCATTCGATTCCAGTATGCGCATTTCGTTAAACCATTCGCCGTCTAACGGGGCGGGAGGTTCGGGATCATCGCTGCATGAATAGCTGCAAATGCTGGTGACGATGATAAATAATGTTTGGATAACGGCATTTCTGTTCATGTGCAAAATATTTGTTTTGTAAATGTTTCTGCAAAGATACGGATTAATTTTTTTTGAATGGATATATCACAGTTAAAAAGGTGTGTCTGTGCAGTTGTAAAAACTGTTTAAAATGCTGTGCTGTGACATTTTGAAATTAAAAATAAATAAAATACGATATATTTACGCTCTGTATTTTGAATTGAGAGTAAAATGATATATATTTGCCGGGCCGGACTAAATATAAAACTAACTAAAAGGACTTTAAGAAATATGTGTGGATTTGTTGGTGTATTCGATTTGACTCAAAATATAGACGCGCTTCGTGGTCAAGTGTTGCGTATGGCTAAAAAAATACGTCATCGCGGGCCGGACTGGTCGGGCGTTTATTGTGGCGGCAAATCAATTCTTGCGCACGAAAGGCTTTCCATCGTGGGGATTGATTCGGGCAAACAGCCGTTGTACAGTAAAGATAAAAAACTTGTATTGGCCGTTAACGGCGAGATATATAACCACAAGGAAATAAGGAACAGGTACTCCGGTTACGAGTTTCTGACACATTCCGATTGTGAAGTTATCCTGGCTCTGTACAGGGACAAGGGCGCAGATCTTTTCGAAGACCTGAATGGTATTTTTGCGTTTGCCCTGTACGATGTGGAGAACGACCTTGTATTGATAGGGCGCGATCATATTGGCGTTATTCCTTTATATATGGGCTATGACGACCACGGGCAATTTTATGTGGCCAGTGAATTGAAAGCCCTGGAGGGGACTTGTCCGAATATTCAGGAATTTTTGCCGGGGCATTATATTTTCAGCAAGGAGGGAGTATCTCCCAAGCGGTGGTACAAGCGCGATTGGATGGAATACGATAATGTGAAAGACAATATATCCGACGTACAGGAATTGGAAACTGCTCTTGAGGCGGCGGTACACCGCCAGTTGATGTCGGACGTCCCTTATGGAGTATTGCTTTCGGGCGGTTTGGATTCATCCGTCATATCGGCTATTGCCAAACGTTATGCGGCCCGACGCGTGGAAGACGACAATAAAACGGAGGCCTGGTGGCCCCAGCTTCACTCTTTTGCCATAGGGTTGAAAGACGCGCCGGATCTGATTGCCGCCCGTAAGGTTGCCGAATATATAGGTACGGTTCATCATGAAATTCATTTTACGGTGGAGGAGGCCATTGACGCCTTGAGCGATGTTATTTACCATATCGAGACTTACGATGTGACAACGGTGCGCGCGTCTACGCCGATGTATTTATTGGCGCGCTTCATTAAATCCATGGGAGTGAAAATGGTGTTGTCGGGAGAAGGCTCGGACGAGCTTTTCGGCGGATATCTCTATTTTCATAAAGCGCCCGATGCAAAAGCGTTTCATGAAGAAACGGTACGTAAACTGGACAAGCTTCACTTGTATGATTGTTTGCGGGCGAATAAATCGTTGGCGGCATGGGGCGTTGAAGGGCGCGTGCCGTTTTTGGACAAGGAGTTTATGGATGTGGCTATGCGGCTGAATCCTCGCGATAAAATGTGTGGGAACGGAAAGATAGAAAAATATATTCTGCGGAAAGCTTTCGAGAATTACTTGCCGGACAGTGTCGTATGGCGGCAAAAAGAGCAGTTCTCGGACGGGGTGGGTTACAATTGGATAGACACGCTTCGCGAAGTTGCCGGGAAGAAAGTGAGCGACCGTCAGATAGAGCATGCGGCGGAGCGTTTTCCGGTTAATCCGCCGATGTCGAAAGAAGAATATTGGTATCGCACCATGTTCGAAGAGCATTTTCCTTCTGCGTCCGCCGCTTATACCGTGCCGTCGGTGCCGTCGGTAGCTTGTAGCACGGCTATAGCATTGGAGTGGGACGCCTCATTCAAAAACAGGGTCGACCCGTCGGGGCGCGCCGTAAAAGCTGTCCATTCGGAAGCGTATGAATAGCGGAACAGGCAAGGATAGAAGGCAGGGAGACTTGTTCCCTTGTTTTTTGGAGCGCCGTGCATGATCAATATACTATATTACAGTATTATATATTTATATAATTAGTTTATTTATAATAAATTACAATTACTTATATGCTTGGTTTATAACCGGGCTCAGTATAACCCGGTGGTGCAAGGCCGTTGCGGGGGCAGGTAGCGACCAACCCCTGGCTCAAGGCAAGGACGTCTATTGTGAGGTGGAATCTGAAGGATGCCATCGGCAAAATCCCGAACCCGGAAACACGAACAGCATCAGGCGCAGCCGGTTGGTTAAGTTTGCCGGACAAAACGAAGTCCCAGGACTATCCGTGGCAGAATAAAAGATACGGATGCGAGAGTGACGTTTCCCGAACGGCGCGGGAGGGAAAAGAGGGATTATTTCTTTCATTTTCTGCCTGATTCTACCGTTTTACCGGATTTGCGAACAGGACGGCGAGAGGTCTTTTTACTCTGCGATAATAACGCTACTGACGCCGCTTTTGAATGTAAAAGGCAGTCAAAAGAAATATTTTGATGTGATAAACAATAAAAAGATAGATTAAAGGTGTTGAATACACGGAAGGTGTGATATTTGTAAATTATTTGGCTTGTCATGATCTCTTTATGATTGTGATTTTTAAATTTGATAAGTCAAAAAGATTTTTTACTTTATAAAAAAATGAAAAAATGATATGAAATTCTTGCGAAACAGAATAATTTGTACGAAATTTACGTCTTGAAAAGCGGATGCAATAACACATAAAAAAGGATAATAGAGAATGAAGAGACTGAAATTTACCAAGATGCAAGGAGCCGGAAACGACTATATTTATATGAACGGATTTACCCAAGAGATAAAGGATCCATCAGAGTTGGCCGTTCGGTTGAGTGATCGTCATTTTGGTATCGGGTCCGACGGGTTGGTGTTGATCTTGCCCTCGGATACTTGCGATTTTAGAATGCAAATGTTTAATTCCGACGGTTCGGAAGCCGAGATGTGCGGAAATGCTTCGCGCTGTGTCGGGAAGTATGTGTATGATAATGGCTTGACGCAAAAGACGGAAATAACACTGGAAACAAAAGCCGGCGTAAAACATATCACATTGCTTGCCGGTGACGCTATATCTCGCGAAATAACAGTCGATATGGGCGAACCTGTACTTGAACCGGCCTTGATTCCCGTAAGGGTCGCGGAAGAACCTGTCTTGAATTTCCCGTTGGAGATAGCCGGCAAAATTTGGAAAATATCATGCGTGTCGATGGGGAATCCGCATGCCGTGGTATTCACTGAACATATTAAAGATTTGGATTTACCCGTTATCGGCCCGAAATTTGAGAATCACCCGCTCTTTCCCCGCAAAACCAATACCGAGTTTGTCGAAGTGGTAGACCGCAATACATTGAATATGCGCGTATGGGAACGCGGAGCAGGAGAGACCCTTGCTTGCGGAACCGGAGCTTGCGCCGCGGCTGTGGCCGCCGTGCTGAACAATTATTGTGAACGGAAGGTGACAGTTCATCTTTTGGGCGGCGACCTTGAGATAGAGTGGAACGGATATAACAATCGTGTGTATATGACCGGCCAGGCTGTTACTGTATTCGAAGGGGAGTTAATCGGTTGATATGCCGAATTGAAAATCGATAAATGAAACGGGCATACAGAACTTGCGCCAAAGAGCGTGAAACAAGGTTCGGCCAAGCCAATATGTTAGAGTTCCTTATGACCGTTAAAAAACAAATTGTGTACACATGAAACGAAGCCTGATTTTTGTCAAATCACCAAAGTCCATGATAATAAAAATCATGCAAGTTCCATATATCGATTGAAAACAAAATTATTATCATGTGAAATTATATAAATATTAAAACTATTAAAACCTGTAATTTGCAACTGAAAAAATGGCATTAATAAACGAAAATTATATAAAGCTTCCGGGAAGCTATCTTTTCTCGGATATTGCGCGAAAAATAAGTGAATTCAAGACTGCGCACCCCGATGCAACCATCATACGTCTCGGAATAGGCGATGTGACAAAACCGCTTCCGCCGGCTTCGCTGGAAGCGATGCATAAGGCTGTAGACGAAATGTCCGATGCGTCCACGTTCAGGGGATATGGCCCCGAGCAGGGATATGATTTTCTGGTAAATACAATTGTGGAAAACGACTATAAAGCTCGCGGACTGGATATTGCGACGGATGAAGTATTTGTCAGCGACGGTTCGAAGAGCGATACGGGCAATATAGGCGACATTCTCGGATTGGACAATATTGTGGCCATCACCGATCCGGTGTATCCGGTATATGTGGATACAAATGTTATGGCAGGACGCGCGGGCGATTTGCAGGAAAATGGCAAATGGAGTAAAATAGTTTACAGGCCCTGTACAGCCGAAAACGATTTTGCGCCTTCTTTGCCAACCGGAAAAGTAGACATAATCTACTTGTGTTATCCAAACAATCCGACAGGCACGACCTTGACAAAAGACCAGCTGAAGATCTGGGTGGATTACGCCTTGGAAAACAAGGCTCTCATCCTCTTCGACGGCGCCTACGAAGCGTTTATCACCGAAAGCGACGTGCCCCATAGCATTTATGAAATAGATGGCGCAAAAGAAGCGGCCATAGAATTTCGCAGTTTTTCAAAAACCGCGGGTTTTACAGGTACGCGATGCGCTTATACGGTGGTTCCCAAGGCATTGGCGGGATATGCCAAATCCGGAGAGAAAGTTTCATTGAATAAATTATGGAACAGGCGCCATACGACAAAATTCAACGGAGTACCGTATATTATACAGCGCGCGGCCGAAGCCTGTTATTCCGCCGAAGGCAGGAAACAAGTGGAAGCGACTATCGGCTATTACCTGAATAATGCGAAAATAATCAGGGAAGGCCTTATGGCGCAAGGTCTGAAAGCCTACGGAGGCGTAAACTCTCCGTACATCTGGGTGAAAACGCCGAACGGTATGACTTCATGGGGATTCTTCGATTATCTGCTCAACGAATTGAATATAGCAGGTACTCCGGGCGTGGGTTTCGGCCCCAGCGGGGAGGGCTATCTGAGACTGACGGCATTCGGTACGCTGGAGAATACAAAAGAAGCTGTCAGCCGTTTCAAAAAGATTTCAATTTAATAAAACTCTAAAAATAAGTTTATGACAAAGTTACGTTTTAAAGCAGTGGAGATAGCTTCGGAGAGGAAGCCGGTAGAGGTGCAAAAGCCGGTAAAGAAGACGTCGGAATATTATGGAGAGAAAGTGTTCAATAGAAAGGCTATGACTCAATACCTTTCGAAAGAAACTTTCAAGGCGCTGAATGACGCCATTGATAAAGGTGGCTCCGTAGATCGTAACCTTGCCGAGCATGTAGCCGCAGGTATGCGCATGTGGGCTTTGGAAAACGGGGTGACGCATTATACCCACTGGTTCCATCCGTTGACTGACGGAACTGCTGAAAAACATGACGCATTTGTCGAACATGACGGACAAGGCGGCCTGATTGAGGAATTTGAAGGAAAACTTCTTGCCCAACAGGAACCTGACGCGTCCAGTTTCCCGTCGGGAGGTCTTCGCAATACCTTCGAGGCCCGCGGGTATTCGGCTTGGGACCCGTCTTCACCGGCATTTATTGTTGGCAACACATTGTGTATACCTACCATATTTATCTCCTATACCGGCGAAGCGCTCGACTACAAGACTCCTTTGTTGAAAGCTTTGGCCGCAGTGGATAAAGCCGCTACGGACGTGGTGCATTACTTTAATGAGGATGTGAAAAAGATACAGTCCAACTTAGGTTGGGAGCAGGAATATTTCCTTGTGGATGAAGATCTTTTCATGGCCCGTCCCGATTTGGCCTTGACCGGAAGAACGCTGATGAGCCACGAGAGCGCCAAGAACCAACAGCTGGAAGACCACTACTTTGGATCGATACCCGAACGTGTGCAGCGATTTATGGAAGAGCTGGAATATGAGGCTTATGCGCTCGGTATTCCTGTGAAAACACGCCACAATGAGGTTGCGCCCAACCAGTTTGAACTGGCTCCGATTTATGAAGAGTGTAATTTGGCTGTCGACCACAATTTATTGATAATGTCGATAATGGATAAAGTCGCGCGCAAACATTCGTTTCGTATATTGCTCCACGAGAAGCCGTTTAAGGGTATCAACGGCTCGGGCAAGCACAACAACTGGTCGCTAAGTACCGATACAGGCATTAACTTGTTGTCTCCGGGAAAAGACCAGGTCGAAAACCTTCGTTTCATCACTTTTATTGTGAATATACTTGCGGCGGTTCACAAAAACAACGGATTGCTGAAGGCTTCCATCTCTTCTCCTACCAATGCTCACCGTCTGGGCGCGAATGAAGCGCCTCCGGCGATCATATCGGTATTTCTGGGGTCTCAGATAAGCGATATCCTTGATAAATTTGAAAAGAGTGCGGTGAAAGATGCAATTGTAGTTGATAACAGGAAACAGATCAGCCTTGGCGTAGGCCAAATTCCTGAAATTCTGCTTGACAATACAGACCGTAACCGGACCTCTCCTTTTGCTTTTACGGGTAACCGGTTCGAATTCAGGGCTGTAGGTTCTTCCGCTAATTGCGCTTCCGCCATGACGGCTTTGAACGCATCTGTTGCCGAGCAATTGAGACTGTTTAAAGAAGAAGTGGACGCTCTGATCAAGAAAGGTAAATCGAAAGAAGAAGCTTTGTACGAAGTGTTGAAGAAATATATCAAGGAATCGCGCCCGATCCGTTTCAACGGTAACGGCTACAGCGAAGACTGGAAAATCGAGGCCAAGAAGCGTCAGCTGGATTGCGAAACCAGTGTTCCGGTTATTTATGACAGCTATACATCGAAGCAAAGTATCAAGACATTTGCAAATATTTTGTCGGAAGTAGAGTTGCATGCGCGTAACGAGGTGAAATGGGAAACTTATACAAAGAAGATCCAGATTGAATCGCGTGTGCTTGGAGATTTGGCGCTGAATCATATCATCCCTGTGGCTATTGCTTACCAGTCGATTTTATTGACCAATGTATCCAAGCTGAAAGATATTTCGGATGATTACAAGACATTGGGAGCAGAGCAATTACGCCTGATAGAAAAAGTTTCTACCCATGTGAATGCTATAAACGCCAAGGTACACGAGATGATAGATTCCCGCAAGGTTGCCAACAATATTGAAAGCGAACGCGAAAAGGCGGTGGCTTATCACGACAATGTGGCTCCTTTTCTTGACGAGATCCGTTATCACATAGACAAACTGGAGTTGATCGTTGATAACGAAATGTGGCCGTTGGCTAAATACAGAGAATTACTTTTTATAAGATAATCGCTTTTGTTGTAATGGAAAAGTCGCGGCTTTGAAAGAGGTCGTGGCTTTTTTTCTTTTTTCTTGGTGCCGCGCCGGATGCCGCACAGTATTTTATATGCAGACTGCCGGCAGGCTTTCCATGAACCGCCTTCCGGATACAGGTTTATAACATCCGGCGATTCATTTTCCCGCGCCGGTATTTCAGATATGTCAAGCATCTTCTTTTTCCATGTGGATATAATTTTTTATTGTACGTTGAAAAAGGCGCATTTGACCGGTCAAATATATCCGTCAAAAATAAGTCTGAAAAAATAAGGGCTTCTTATCAACATGCTTGTTTGAAATATGTTTCAAACGAAAAAATGACAAACCAATCATTGAGAGAGAGATTTAAAATTGAAAGTCAAAATTCGGCAATTGCTTCAAGAATAATTAGAGATGCCTTAAAAGATGGAGTTATTAAAGAAGATGATATTGAAAATAAATCAAGAAAATATGCAAGTTATGTGCCATACCGGGGATAAAATCTTATTTGATGGTTATTTGATAAATCATAAAATCTTATCTAATGGCCGTATATCAAATACACAAATCTTATTTGACGGTTATTTGATAAAATAGAAAATTAAATATAATGGTAATGTATCATAAAATATGTACATAGAAACTAACAGAATAGAATAGAATAGAATACAAGCAAGAACTTACCGATGATTTGGAAAAGGAAGTCGTTGCCTTTCTGAATTATAAGGAAGGCGGTTTTGTCTATATTGGCATTGATAAACACGGAAATAAATTGAAATTTGAAATTGTTATTTATTCGTTTGATATTCAACTATAAAGCTAACAAAATTATCCCAATTATGCAACCCCTTTTTATCTTTTTCTTATCCAAAACTCAGGTATATAAGCGCGGGAAAAAGAGACTTGCAAATTCAGATAAGGCCGGACGATTTGATCCAAATAGCCGGTATAAAAGTAAAGAAAGTCACAGGATGCGGAGCTTTACAAATAACTATATAACTATATAAATATAAGCGCTTTATATTATTCAAAAAAACAATAATATGTTTAACGACATGATTTTTCCAAACATCTTTATCGTCAAAAAAGAGAAAAATAAAAATAAATACGCATATCTTTGCGTTAGGATCAATTAATAATTCCTTGGCGGAAAACAATGCTAAAATAATTATTATAAGGAAATGGCCAAAATCAAAGGAACAGTCGTAGTAAATGAAGAACGTTGCAAAGGCTGTGATCTATGCACAGTATCATGTCCTTGCGATGTTTTGGAGCTTCAGCCCCGGAATGTGAACCAGAAAGGCTACCACTACGTTTACATGAAAAATCCCGAAGCTTGTATCGGTTGCGCCAATTGTGGTTATGTATGTCCGGACGGATGTCTCACCATTTACAAGAAAAAAATTGAATAGTACAACGAATTACCGGTCTGTTCTTATAAACAGGCTTAACTGTAATTCGTTTTTTAATCAATCAAAAGCTTATGTCGGAAGAAATATTTTTAATGAAAGGCAACGAGGCCATAGCTCATGCCGCAATCAGATACGGAGCGGATGGCTACTTCGGGTATCCCATTACGCCTCAATCGGAAATAATGGAAACATTAATGGCCGAGTCTCCGTGGAAAACGACAGGAATGGTTGTTCTTCAAGCCGAAAGCGAGACAGCGTCCATCAATATGGTATATGGCGGCGCAGGCTGTGGAAAAGCTGTGATGACGTCATCTTCCAGTCCCGGAATGAGCCTCATGCTCGAAGGGGTTTCATATATCGCGGCAGGTGAATTGCCTTGCCTGCTCGTAAATGTAATGCGCGGAGGCCCCGGATTGGGCACAATACAACCGTCGCAAGCCGATTACTTTCAGGCTGTAAAAGGAGGAGGTCATGGCGACTATAAATTAGTCACACTCGCTCCAAATTCGGTACAGGAAATGGCTGATTTTGTCACATTAGGTTTCGATCTTGCTTTCAAATACCGGACTCCGGTAATGATCCTTACCGACGGCGTTATCGGGCAGATGATGGAAAAAGTGAAACTGTCCGCATACAAACGCAGAAGAACAGACGATGAAATAAGGGAGCAATGCCCCTGGGCGACATTAGGCAGGCTACCGGGAAAAGAACCTGCAATAATAACCACGCTTGAACTGGATTCCGGTAAAATGGAAGCAAATAATCTCCGGCTACAGGCAAAGTACAGGAAAATTGAAAAAGAACTGTGCCTGCATCAGGAAATAAATTGTGAAGACGCCGATTATATATTGACAGCTTTCGGCTCGGCCGCCCGTATATGCCAAAAAGCAATGGAACTGGCGCGTGCACAGGGAATTAAAGTAGGGCTTATACGTCCTGTTACGCTTTGGCCGTTCCCGTCGAAAGAAATAGATAAATACGCTTCCAGAATAAAAGGAATACTTACAGTGGAGATGAACGCAGGGCAAATGGTCGAGGACGTCCGTCTGGCTGTGAACGGAAAAGTAAAAGTAGAGCATTACGGGCGCCTGGGAGGTATAGTACCTACGCCAAGTGGAGTAGTAGACGCCCTGCGAAATAAATTTGACTGCTGAAAAAGCTGTTTTGTAAAATTAAAGTTTCAGAATTATGAGTGTAGATATTATAGATCCGGCTAATCTTGTATATGCAAAGCCTGCATTGATGAACGATGCGGAGATGCATTATTGTCCCGGTTGCTCGCATGGGGTTGTACATAAATTAATAGCCGAAGTAATCGATGAAACGGGGCTTGGAAACAAGACCGTAGCTATTGCTCCTGTAGGTTGCGCGGTCTTTGCATACAACTACCTGGATGTTGACTGGCAAGAAGCCGCCCACGGACGCGCGCCGGCTGTAGCCACCGCCGTTAAACGCCTCAATCCTGAAAAAATGGTATTTACCTATCAGGGAGACGGAGATCTTGCCGCCATCGGTACGGCCGAAACGATACACGCGGCGAACAGAGGTGAAAATATCGCCATCATTTTTATCAATAATGGCATATATGGCATGACCGGAGGGCAAATGGCTCCGACAACGCTCATCGATATGAAAACATCTACCACACCCAATGGACGTAATGTTTATGAAAACGGGTATCCGCTTAAAATAACGGATCTGCTGTCCCGGTTACCGGGCGTATGCCTGGCAACACGTCAGAGCGTGCACACAGCGGCGGCAGTGAAGAAGGCTAAACGCATGATCGGAAAGGCTTTTGAGAACTCTATGGAGAATAAAGGCACATCCATTGTAGAGATAGTATCGACTTGTAGCTCGGGCTGGAAAATGACTCCTGCCGCATCTAACAAGTGGATGGTAGAAAATATGTTCCCTGTTTACCCTATGGGCGACTTAAAAAACATCTAAAAGAAGAAGCATGACACAGGAAATAATAATAGCAGGTTTTGGCGGGCAGGGAGTGCTGTCGATGGGTAAAATACTGGCTTATTCCGGACTGATGGAAAACAAGGAAGTTTCATGGTTTCCGTCTTACGGCCCGGAACAACGTGGCGGCACGGCCAATGTCACCGTTATATTGAGCGATACCACAATCAGTTCGCCTATAGTAAACGAATATGATATTGCGATTATACTTAACCAGCCTTCTCTCGAAAAATTCGAAGCCCATGTGAAACCGGGAGGAATTTTGATATACGATCCCAGTGGATTCCTGTATCCGCCGACAAGAAAAGATATATATATCTACAAAATAGAGGCGATCGACACAGCAACGCTGATGCAAAACACAAAGGCATTCAATATGATTGTTTTGGGAGGGCTTTTAAAAGTTTCCCCGATGGTACGGCTGGACAATGTAATGCTGGGATTAAAAAAAACATTACCGGAGCGTCATCACAAGCTGTTGCCTATGAACGAGCAAGCTATACTGAAAGGTATGGAGATTATACAGGAGGTATGGAAACCGGATTTGGAATGACAAACGAGCGCTTGCAGGTTCCTCCTCTGATTCAGGGTTTATCTTCAATATAAAAGCCTTACGGATTTCTCTATAAGGCTCTTCTGTTATTTGCTTGATTCATTCCCTAACACAGCGGACACTCTGTCCGAATGTCCGAGTAGAGTTGTCGGGAGCGTACGTGCCGTTATCGTAAATGTCAATGTCGTACCCGTTTGCGTTAGCCGGCGAGGAAGACCAGTAGTAGCCGCCGGAGGTGCGTATCGCTCCGTTGTCGGATTCACGGAGCCCGCTAGCGGGAAAGCGAGGTTGGAGGGCGACGGGAATATCGACGCCATTGTGTTTGATCTTGGTACGACCTTGGGCGATAGCACCGGTACCGGACACATTTAATGTAGTGGAGGATCCCTCCGAATTCCACCCTGAATAATCAGTGTTACCTCCAAATTCATTGGAGGTCGGCATACGCCACCTCGTTCCTTTGTCATATTCCGGTGCATGACCGAGATCGGTCAGAAATCTGCAAATATCCCCTTTCCGATTGGCAGGATTATGCCCTATGGCAGTGAGATAGGCCTGTGCCCGGTCTGCGGGTATGGAATTTGGGGTATCAAAATACGGAATGGTAGTCCAGCTAGCGTAGCCGGCGGCAGAGACCTTCAATTGTTCCCATTTATTACTGTTGTTAAAGTTGTATACGTATACGTTAACATTGGTACCCCATGCTGTGATTGGATCCATTCCAACCAGGCTTCCCCATTTAAAGAGAACACCTTGGTAATTCCGATTGCCGGCGCCATTGAAAGTCAGTTTAGTCCCGTCCCAGTAGACATTGCTGTCTGCCCAACCATTGTGAGTAGATGGCGTCGGATTCGGAGTATACGCCGGGAACGGAGCCGGACCCATCTGAAACGACTTGGGCAGTTCCGTAAACTCACCGGTAGGACTAAAGAAAGCAAAAGTGGCAGGCTTGGAAGATACGCAAAGTGAACTTTCATTAAGTGTAAATTCAAAAAAACCGGAGCCTGTTCCGCTATGGGTAAAGGATTTAATAATTCCGTCCGGATCGGCGGTAATCTTGACATACCAATCATAAGACGATGTGACCGTCAGGGTTTGGGGAGCGGTTGTATTATATGGATACTCGCTTAGAGGATCTGTTACACTGAACGCGTCTGCGCTATTCTTCCTGTTGACAAGGACTTTTTTCTTCAAACGCCCGGCTGTAATGATAATGGTGTCGGTACGAGCACTGGAGACGCCGCCAACTACCCTGAATGTCAGGGTTGTGGGTGAACCAGGCGAGTTGGCGGTACTGGTGGATGCGCCACCGGTGATTACCAGCCAGCCTGTATTGCTCGACACGGCTGTATAGCCTTTCTCATAAGTGGTGGATACCTGCAGAGTATTGCCTGTTCTGTCCGTGTTGTCGAAAGTATAGGAATCCTGACTGACCCCCAGAGCATATTGTCCGTCATAGACATAGGAGGCGAGGGATTCGTCGGTAGCAGTCAGGCTGACCGTCAGATTGACGGGGGCTGCATCAAAAGCTTCCTCCGGCGTATCATAACCCGGCCCGGTTACCTTTGTGATATTGAACCGGTAACGATGATTACGCAGAACATTCAGGAACGTCTGGTTTGGATAGCTGCCGCTGACAAAGTCGAGGCGATAGTAGGTGATGTCCGCCGTAGGACTGCCATACCTGCCCCCGATGACCAGACAGGGACGTTTTGCAGGGCCGCCACCGTCAACGGCAGGCCCGGCAGATTGCTCGGCCATATAGATTGCTCCGGTACACGAATACCTGTCTGGACTGAATCCGTCGGCAGTGGCGCTGGCAGGAGCAGCGGAATAGGAAGGAGCCGGAGAATCATTGATTCCCGGAGCAGGAGTAGTCGGGATAGAAGGTGCGGAAGCAGGATAGATACCGCCATCCGGAGCTACCAGCCCTCCGTCAAGCGAATTGTGCAACTCAACCGATTCAAGGGTGAAGGTTGTACCCAGTCCCCGGCCCGTTTCCGTACCGTCAATCACGTCGTCAGGGAAATTAACCCCCAC
>JAISSD010000080.1 GCA_031273295.1 Prevotella sp. | reverse complement strand
TCATCTTTTCTATGGGAATAATCAAAATGCCTTCAGCGCCCAGCGCCTTCAGTTTGCCGATAATTTCCCAGAAACGGTTTTCGGCTATCACCGATTGCACCGATACCCATGCTCCGTTTGCCAGGGGGGTGACGGTAGGGCTTTTCATTCCGGGCAGTATTTCAATAATCTCGTCCAAGCGGTCTTTGGGAGCGTTCAGCAGCACATATTTCTTACCTTCCGCTGCCAGGATGGCCTCAAAACGGAAAAGCAGTTCATCCAGAATGGCACGTTTCTCATCCGTCAAGGCATGGTGGGCAATCAGCAGGGCTTCGCTCTGCATCACGACTTCCACTTCTTTCAGTTGGTTGCTCACCAGCGTACTGCCCGAACTGACAATATCGAATATGGCGTCGGCCAGTCCGATGCCCGGCGCAATCTCCACCGAGCCGCTGATGACATGAGGCTCCGCCTTTACGCGATGCTGCGCCAGGTAGTTCAGCAATATTTGGGGGTAGGAAGTGGCAATGGTCTTTCCCTCAAACCATCCGATGCCCTCATAGACCTCGTCTTTGGGGATGGCGAGCGCAAGGCGGCACCGGCTGAATCCCAACCGTTTCACCAGACGAGCTTCCTGCCCTTTTTCCACATACTCGTTTTCTCCGACAATCCCCACATCGGCCACGCCATTGGCCACCGATTGCGGGATATCATCGTCGCGAAGGAAAAGCACCTCCACCGGGAAACCCTTGGCCGAGAGCAGGAGAATACGTTTCCCCCGGTTCAGCTTGATACCCGCTTCTTCGAGCAAGACCATCGTTTCGTCATATAGACGCCCTTTCGATTGTACAGCAATACGCAACATCTTTTCTGTTTTTTTATGTTCATCACACGAAAAAAGGCCAACCGCGCACAACGGCAAGCCATTTTCTTTCGCTTTTAATAATTTGCCTCAAAAATACAACTTTTGTTTGAAACACCAACCCGCCGCCTTTGTTTTTTTATGGCAAATCGAAGCCTACAATCCGATTGCCCGTTTGCCCGGCTAAATATCACAATTCAAAATAAGAACGCAATTCATTCTCAACATCTTTGCTGTCATTCTTCCTGTCTTTGGCGATACGCCCTTTTTCCATCAAAATAACTCTTGACGATAAATCTATGATATGTTCCAGATTATGGCTGGAAAGGATAATTGTTGTTTTGTGTATCGTGTTCAACTCTTTCAAAAGTCTTTTTAACTCGAATTGAGATGTCGGGTCTAAAAAATTAAATGGTTCATCCAATATAAGGATTTCCGGATAAATAATCATTGCCGACACAATCCCGATTTTTTGTTTATTTCCCGATGATAATTCATGGATATATTTTCTATTACCCGTAATTTCATCCGTCATAAATCGTTTAAAGATAACCTCCCGTTTATCAATCTCAGCATGAGATAAACGATAGGCGTCTGCTGTAAAATAGAGAAATTCTTTTGCCGTTAAAAATTCCAACAGAAAGTTGGTATCCAAATAGGAACCTGTTACTTTTTTCCAGCAATCATCATTCGATACGATAGTTCCATTCAAACTTACTGTTCCTTTTGTAGCCTTGATCAAATCCAAACACAATCTGAGTAATGTGGTTTTTCCAGCTCCATTGTTTCCTACAACACCCACTATCTCGCCTTGAGAAATATTTAGTAAAGGTATATCTACAACGGCAATTTTGTTGTATTCTTTTTTCAAATCTGTTATATTGATGACATTCATAGCATTTAATTTTTTCGTAGATTTTCCATTATTTGATATTTTCTTTGTGCGAATTTTTCATATAAAAAACGAATCCAATAAGAATAGGTCATCATTACGATTATGCTCACAAAAAGAATGATGTAACAACCGATTATTGAAAGGGAATAAATAATGACAGCACATCCAAACAGGGAGATAGCCGAAATAAAGGCTATCACTTTTTGTGCGAATGTCCGTTGGATGGTAAAGTCTGACCGAGCGGGAAATAACTCAAATTTTTGCGCAAATAAAATATTGTGCAACAGCAATAGCGCCATTGGGCCGGCTGTGAATAAATACAATGATACTAAAGGCAGTATATTTGATTTGTCATACATCATAATGAAAAACAACAGAATGAGAAATAAAATGGTCGTTGCAATGATATGTATATAAAAAGAGCTGAACAATAGCGACTTGATTGAAATGGGCTTCGTATATAATCCGTCGAAATAATTTGAACTTATATAGACTGTAAACGGGAGCATAACAAAGGTGTAAACATTCAGGAATATGCCAAATCCCAGCAATTTCAGGTCGAAAAAGACAAAACATACGATTCCTCCTATTGCATAAGAAAGCATTGGAGTTGAAAACTGCCTGAATGATTTACAGCGCAAATATTGCAATAGCTGTATTTTGCTGAAAATATTTGATGAAATCAGTCTTGGATTAAAGCGGTGAATAGTTTTGCGAACCAAAGGATGTCCATCGTACAACTGATACAACTCCTGTTTAATTATATAAAAGTATCCCGGAATCAAAAGTGTAATACCTGTCAGCAATACGATAATAGAATAAGTGTTATCAAGAATTTTTGAATACGAAAAAACACTCACAGTTCGATAAAACAGAACAAGAATAATGCTATAGGCAAGCGTAATACCCAAGAACGTAATAAAAAACCATTTGTCTCTGACACAGAAATATTTGATTATCCTTGCCAATAAATTCAAGAATAAACTCATTAGCCATAATGATATAAATAAAAAAACGGGTGTTGGGGTTGAACTTTCAATGGTATTCGACAAAAATAGC
The DNA here is from genome assembly GCA_031273295.1 of Prevotella sp. Lineage (GTDB taxonomy): Bacteria > Bacteroidota > Bacteroidia > Bacteroidales > Dysgonomonadaceae > Dysgonomonas. The sequence goes on along the minus strand of JAISSD010000080.1, from coordinate 1,247 downwards.
ACAGAACCAAGGAGTGGAAATAAAATAAAATTGAACCCGGAAAACAACTCCCTTACTAAAATATAATTCCTAATCTTGGAAACGCTTAATTTGGTCATATATGGAACCAAAGCATATTGTTTGTCTTTCTTGAAAAGAAGCACACACAAAAAAGATGCAATAATAGCAAATTGTTCATAAACAGATTGCGTCAAATCTCCCCGGCTTATGAAGTAGTATGCAATTAAACCACATGCCGCAAATCCCGAAAAGTAATATACGCCTATCCCTAATTGATACAAGGGAATAAAGTATGAAAAAACTCCATATTTACTTTGCAATAACTTTATTTGCGTCTTAAAAATAGTTCTCATACGTGGATATTGTTCTCGCCCTGCGTGAAGACTTCGGGCAACTCTTTCAACTGCCTGGTAAGGAAACCGTTTTGTCCTCTATTTACAACCATCGTACATTTCATTGCGCTGTCATTTTTAATATCTGCTACAAACTTAGATAAAAAATCGCCGATACGTTCTATGCAGTGAAACAAATACGCTCGTTAAACAACGTTAATAGTTTAGTTTTCTTATTCTTCGCATATTGCACACAGGAAATATTTCCTACATTTGTTGCGTAATCAAAAAGCGGTAACTGAAATTATGAAGAGTTCAGAGTATCACCGGGGGTTGGAAAAAAGAGGATGGCGGTGTCTCCGGCAAACCGGTAGCCATCGAACATACGAAAAGGATGGTGCGAAAATCACAGTTCCTTTTCACGGTTCACAAGAAATGTCAGAGGGCATTATAAAAAAGTATTCAAAAATTGTGGGGTGGCCATGAATCACTCTGCTTAAAAGGTAACGTTATGGAAAAGAAAAAAGTAAAAGCAGTAATTACAGGCGGAAAGGATTTTTTTGGAGTTTGGTTGGAGGGCATTGAAAATGGAGCTATAGGAAGTGAAGGAACAACCATTGATGACCTGAAAAACAACTTACAGGAAGCTATCGCATTGCATATTGAGGATGGCGACATACCCGAAGTTTTGCAGGGTGACTATGAAATTGAATACACCTTTGATACTTCCGGATTCCTGAAATATTGTTCTCAATATATATCTTTTGCCGGCCTGAAAACAATTACAGGCGTTGCACAAAAACAACTCTGGGATTACGCCAATGGATACAGACATCCCAAGAAAGAAACTTCCGAAAAAATAAGGAACGGCATAAACTCTTTCTGTAAAGAGTTGAGTCAGGTTCAATTACACTT
>JAISSD010000076.1 GCA_031273295.1 Prevotella sp. | reverse complement strand
ACAAATATCAACGATGATCCCGACCCGGCCGTGCTTGCCTCCTATACACCCAAGGCTCACAAGGGATTTGCAGGCTCCAATATCTACTGGGACGCTACAAATCAAAGGCTGACGTTCGATGACGTGGATGTGACCACGCACAAGAACTACCAGGGTCTGTACTTCAAGTGGGGTTCTTTGATTGGCATTTCTCCTGTCGGTACATGGGGCGGCGCTACCGTGCTTTACTCTCCCGACGGCATCAACGGAATGTACAGATCCACTACCGCTACGGCTTTGGGATTCAGTACATGGGCAAACATCGCTGTTGGCGACGCTACCGACTTCTCTTCCTCTTCTATCGACGGAGTAGACGAGTACCGCACCAACGGTTACGTGTCGTTCCTGAACGCTACGCCTGCTAACCTCATTGCTTACAAGGGCGACATATGCGCTTATCTTAGCGGTCGTCCGGGCGTTCCTGCCGGTTATTGGCGTCTGCCTGTTTCCGCCGACTTCGAGCCTGATACCTACCCTGACGCATTCACCAGTCCCGGGCAATATACCATGGAGCTGGGCGGGCTTGGCACATGGCCTGCATCTGCCGGCACATCCAACAAGACCGACGGTACTTTCGAAGTAGCAAACGGTTATACCCTGGCTTACGGGGGATCAACCGTCTTTTTCCCCGCTTCGGGCCACCGGTTCCACTCGACTGGTGCATTGGACTATCTCGGCGTGAGCGGCTTTGCATGGAGTTCGTCGGCCGATGCTGCGAATGGCCGCAGCCTGATCTTCAATGGCACGTCCGTTGACCCGGCGAATAGCAAATATCGTGCGAACGGCTTTCCTGCCCGTTGCGTCAAGAAATAAAAAAGCGGGCGCGTGTGCGTCCTGCCGGAGAGTATGTACTGAGGCTGACTGTAAAAGTTGTGAAGTTTGTGACGCTTTGAGAGACAAGGGCTATCCGGATAAAAAAGCAAAAGGCTTCAGCCGCAATATTTTGACTGAAGCCTTTTTCAGAATAGCTTTTTATTCATAGCCGGAAAGCCGTTTATCAAAGAACTCCGCGTACCCGGTCTTCGAAAGCCGAAAGCGACGCTTTCGCTCCTTCTCCCATTGCTATGATGATCTGTTTATAAGGAACGGTTGTCACATCTCCGGCGGCATAGATACCCGGAACATTTGTGCGGCAATGGCCATCTATTTCTATTTCGCCAAAGCGGTTCACACTTACCAAATCCTTAAATACGGCGCTATTCGCAGCCAGGCCGATCTGTACAAATATGCCATCCAGATTAACTATACGCTCCTGCTCTGTTTTCCTGTCCTTTACACGGATGCCGGTAACTTTATCGCCGTTTCCCACAACTTCCGTCGTTTGAGAGCCAAGGAATATCTCCACATTCGGAAGGCTCTTTGCTTTTTCCTGCAATACCTTGTCCGCTTTGAGGTCATCCAGAAATTCAAAAACAGTAACTTTAGAGCAAATTCCCGCCAAATCAATGGCGGCTTCAATACCGGAATTTCCTCCGCCTACAACAGCGACATGCTTTCCTTTATAGAACGGACCGTCGCAATGAGGACAGAACGCCACGCCTTTGCCTGTATATCCGGATTCCCCGGGTACGTTCAGTTTCCGCCAACTGGCGCCCGTTGCTATAATAAGAGCAGGAGTTATCATTCTCTCCCCGCCATTTACATACACAACCTTTTTTCCATCAACAATTTCCACTTTCTCTACCTTGCGATGTTCAAGTATGTCGACAGGATAATCTTGCAGATGGATTTTCAGGTTGTTCGCCAGCTCCTCGCCCGTGGTTTCAGGATTGGAAATCAAATTCTCGATATCAACCGTTTCTTTTACCTGCCCGCCGATGCGTTCCGCCAGTAATGCCACACTTAATCCCTTACGGGCAGAATAGATTGCGGCGGACGCTCCAGCCGGGCCTCCTCCTATTACCACCACATCGTAGTCTTTGGCGACGCCGGATTCTCTGTCCCGCTCCTTGCTTCCATAGCGGTTTTCCAGTTTGGACAACAATTCGCCGAACTCGCCTCTTCCAACATGGATCAATTTTCCATCCGCGAAAACGGCAGGCACTCCCTGAAGTTTCAAGGCGTCGACTTCCTGTTGGTTTATGGCTCCGTCTACCATTTCATGCGATATATCGGTATTGAGTACCGCCATAACATTCAATGCCTGAACGATATCGGGACAATTTGTACAAGTCAGGGATACATAAGTCGTTAAATGAACAGGCCCTTTCAAGGCTTTAACCCTGTTTGCAATAAAGCCGTCGGGGATATTCTTGCCTTTGCCGTCGCTGTTCAGTATAGCCAGCAGTAAAGATGTGAATTCGCGCCCGTTGGGAACGCCGCGGAATTTGACGCCTGTGTTTTCCCCGTTTTTCAATATAACGAACGCCAGGCCTTTGCCCTCTTTTACCTGCATCGATATTTTGTCGGAGCAGGAAACCACGTCATTAAGCAATTCAACCAGTTCGTTGTAACTTTCATGCCGTTCGGAAACAGTTATATCAAATACATAGCGGTTTTCCAAATCCGAGAATACCGTATGCAATTGCTCCTTTAAAGATGAATCTAGCATATTCTTGTTTTGTCTTTCGTGTTGTATAAAAAAACCGGCATTGGTAGCCGGTTTCATCATTTTTTGAATTAAATCTTGCCAACCAGGTCTATACTTGGCTTCAAGGTTTTGTCTCCTTTTCTCCATTTGGCCGGACAAACTTCGCCGTCGTGAGTCGCCACAAATTGCGCGGCTTCCACTTTACGTACGAGTTCGTCGGCATTACGGCCAATACCGTTGTCATGGATCTCTGCGATTTTAACCCGGCCTTCAGGATTGATCAGGAAAGTACCTCTGTACGCCCTTCCTTCTTCTTCTATCATAACGCCGAATCCACGGCTTAAAACGCCCACGGTGTCAGCCAGCATCGGATATTTGATTTTACGGATACTTTCGGAAGCATCATGCCATGCCTTGTGTACAAAATGGGAATCTGTACTCACGGAATATACTTCCACGCCCATTGATTGTAGCTGGTCGTATTTTTCGGCAATATCGACTAATTCGGTAGGACATACAAACGTGAAGTCTGCAGGATAGAAAAAGAAAATAGCCCATTTCCCTTTTATATCCTCGCTTGTAACAGTCTTGAAAGCTCCGTTATGATACGCCTGAACTTTGAACTCCGGTAATTGCAAATTGATGATTGGTTGCATAATTAATGTTTTTTATTTATGTTAAACTTGTAAATATGATTTATTCGCTCGCAAATATATATAGTTTTTACTTATAAACAAATAATTGTTGATAGATATAAACTATGACGTGTAAGATAAAATATATAAGTCGTTTTATTTGACGGCCAATGCATCCTCCAGAGAGAATATACGCTCCGCCAGTTGCCATTTCTCTTCCGAACGGAGGCCTTGCCCTGCCTGTTGAAACCCTGCGACAAAATCTTCCCACTCGGCCTGCCGCTCGTAGGTGGCCAGTCGGCCGAATGCTTCTTCCCAGTCAAAATCAAGAGGCGTTTCTACAATCATGAAAGCCATATCCGCCAGCATATATATTTCCATATCCAGGATTCCCGCGCGACGGATGCCTTCGGGTATTTCCTTCCATATATTTGAACTGTCGTGCCAGTATTTATATTCGTCAAGCGTTTCTTTATTCAGCTTCAGGAATTGACAATAACGTTTGGTCTGCATTTTAATATATCCGTCTTTCAGATTTTTCATACGTGGATCAATATCTCAAAAATGTTTTAAAATGGGGCGGCGGTACGAAATAACCGGATTGTTTTGCTTGTATCCTTTCTTTAATATCGGTTCCGTCACATCTCTTTCGTTCATTCTCTTTTTACTTGATTAATAATTCTCTCCCCTGCGTATCCGTATCTGTATGGCATTCTCTATCGGGGTTTCGCTTACAAATATCAGATAACCGCCGCCGCCTGCACCACTAAGCTTCCAACCCAAGGCTTTATACTTGTATTCCTCCAGTATCTCGAATATATCACTGTCCATCATATGCGGATACATGGTTATCTGAGCATCGAAGCTATCTTTTACAGCTTTCCCGAAGTTTTGCAAATCCCGTTCTTTTATGGCATTCCAGGCCGATAGAGCCGCATGGCTGAGTTTTTTCGCATTTTCGACCGTAATATTCGTATCGGATAGTACATCATAATCCCCATGACGCGGATATAACGGAACCAGCCACAGATATTTTTCAAGCCAGTTGAGTAGATCGTCGTCGAGTACGCTTTCTATTTCTGACGGCCAGAAATCCCCGTTGTAGTACAATCTGTTGAGACCGGGCATTACAATGCCCAACGAATCCTGCGAACCGCTGACGTATTTCGTACCCGGAGGGTTTTCGAAGCAAAAAAGCGTTTTGGCCAGTTTCACTTTATTCCCTGCCGGAATATCCACCTGCCAGAGTTCGATTGCTTTCTTTCGCGAACTGGTAGACATACCGCTACGGTCATTAAATTCATAGTCGGGTTCTATGGATATAGTCAATACGGGTCCCGGATAAAGCATGCTCACATTAGGCTGGTCGAGCCAGCCGCCTGCAAGGTCGATGCGGTATGGTATGCGGCATTCTTCCCGTAAAGCTGTGGTAGAGCGCACAGGCAGGTTTTCGTAAGGAATGCGTTTACTTACCACATATTCTATTCCCAGCTCTTTGCACAATTGCTCTTTCAAGGCGCTGTGTCCATCGTTGTTGACAAAAAATATATCGGGTTTTAACGTTTTTATTTCTTCCAGAAAATCAATAAGTCCGCTGCCGCTGTTTATCCATGCTTTTTTCACCGATTTGAGCGAACTTACCATATACAGACGTTCATGCTCGTTATTAACTGTTTTACGCGCCTTGAGATCGTTTACAGTTCTATCCGAACCTATCCCCACATACAGCTCTCCATGTGTGGCCGCTTCTTCAAAAAATGCTACATGGCCACTATGAAGCATATCGTAACACCCGCTGACAAAAACTTTCTTCATAACTCTATTCGATGGTAGTATAGTTTTAAAAATGTAAATATAATTCTTTTTTCTTGTTTTGAAAACTGTTTAAAAACAGCGGGCGCTTTGGCTCCGCCGATTTTGACTACGTCGATTTTCAATTCAATTCAAATTGTCGCACTGCAAGAAAAAAAGAACGGTCAAATTCATTTAACACAAAGAACACAAAGCGTATCACAAAGGGTGCAAAGCATTTCCTTTGCATTCTTTGCGTTAAAAATTTTAGAATACATCCAATCGCTACGCTTCATGGGGGTTATTCAAATTAAAGACCTCCGGCCTTTTCCCTCTTCGTCTCCCTGTCGAAAAGATTCATCAAACAGGTTGTGTCGGGCCGGAATATGGAAGGCTTTCGGCCTTGGCCTGACGGCTATGCCTGCTATGGATGCCGCCTGCAGGCAAAGGCTGTTTTGTTTTTCTACCGGACGATACATTCCTGATGGAATGTTGTTTAAAAATTCAAACTGTTACAGCTTGTTTATTTTTCATTTCAAACTGTTCACGCTTAACAAAAAATAAAACAACAAATTTTTTCCTTTCATTTAGAATGTATACTTTTGTGTCGCTTTACAGCGCTCGCTTTCCTGTTACAGTTTTTAGAGTATTATTTTATATATAAAAATTATATATTTATGAAAACTGTACTGTTATACGTTTTTTTGTCGCAGCGCAGTCAAATCCGGAAAGTAATGAATTCAATAATTTAAATCGCCTGATATTTAAATTATTGAATTCATTACTTAGGGATTATACCCGCCCTCTTTCAGGATCGTTTGCGCATCGGTATCTATAATATCCTGTAATGAAGCCCCTTTTTTTTTCGCGTATTGATTTACTATCCGCCAGCCCGTCCATGCGCCGGCTCTACCCGGAGAATCTTTTGATATGGCCGCCGTACAGGCGCCGTCATTGATAAAACGGGTAATGATCATGTGGTCGGTAGAATACAGATAATTCCGTTTGACTATATTCCGCCAGATTGTTTTTTCATTTTGCCTGCACCAGCCGGATTGTGAAGGATAATATCCTGTAATATCATTCTCGTCCTTGCCGGGTAGCAGAATGGATAAGGCGTAAAGTATTTTTCCTTCATCTACCATTGCCGACAGGAGGGTCTGTTCCCCGGCATTCGTTTTCACAATATCGCTCATCAACCATGCTTTCAGGTAATCCCTCACAATGTATTGCGCTTGCATTTGCTGCCGCTCGAATGGCTCGAAAAATTCCTGATATGCGGCGTAATTATATCCGAGATACTTGTCTATGGAAATGGATACAAGATCGTTTACGATGATGACATTTTCTTTGAAGCCCGATACATGCATGGCGAATCCGGGAAGTTTTTTACCCGCCAGATTTTCGGAAACACGCAAACTTGCCTCGGACAGCTCGTTTTCGTATATTACGACGTCGTCGAAAGCGTTCAGCGCGTCTTTGTATATTTGCATCAGCGCGGAATGGGAGAAGTGATCCCTGAGCGCCGGAAAATAAGTGTCCGGGTCGCTGTTGTCCATTGCTATGCGCCCGAAAGCCGGAAGCAAAAGCGGGTATTTGTTTTTCAGTCCGGATTCTTTTACGGAATCGGGTTGTTGCAGATAATTGTAAATATCTTTGTCGAAGCGTATAACAGTTATTTTTTCCTGTTGCGGAAGTCCGCCGTTCTTTTTTGTCGTACCCGAACATCCGATAAAAGACAGGATGATGAACGTCAGCGGATATACTATATTTTTCATGTGTCTTCTTTTATGAATTCTTCTTTGCGAAGGTAATTTATATTTCTTAATTTTGTATCCGTTTCAGGGGCCGGATAATAAAAAACGCGCTTGAAAATTCGTAAACTCAAGAAAATGACAACCATACTAGGCATAGAATCGTCTTGTGACGATACTGCGGCGGCGGTTATCCGGGACGGTGCGCTTCTATCGAATGTAGTTTCGAGCCAGAAAGTGCATGAGAGTTACGGAGGCGTGGTTCCCGAACTGGCGTCGCGCGCCCATCAGCAGAATATAATCCCTGTTGTGGATCAGGCTTTGAAAAAGGCCGGAATCAACAAGGAAAACCTGGATGCGATTGCTTTTACGCGCGGTCCGGGATTGATGGGTTCTCTGCTTGTGGGAACGTCTTTTGCCAAAGGTTTGTCTTCGGCTCTGGATATCCCGATGATAGATGTAAACCATTTGCATGCGCATGTATTGGCTCATTTCATAAAGGAGAACGGGGAAGACGGCGATCCTCCCGGATTTCCTTTTTTATGTTTGCTTGTGTCGGGTGGAAATTCCCAGATAATCCTTGTCAGTTCGTACAAAGATATGAAAATAATCGGGCAGACGATAGACGACGCGGCGGGGGAGGCCTTCGACAAATGCGCAAAAGTAATGGGATTGGGTTATCCCGGCGGGCCTGTTGTAGACCGTTTGGCCAAAGAAGGCGACGCAGCCGGATTCAAATTCAATAAACCGCGCGTATCGGGTTATAATTATAGTTTTAGCGGGCTGAAAACATCTTTTCTATACTTGCTCCGCGACGGGCTGAAAAAAGACTCCGGCTTTATAGAAAAGAACAAAGCCGCCCTTTGCGCTTCGCTCCAAAAGACGATTATCGATGTGTTGATGGAGCAGTTTCGTAAAGCGGCGAAAGATTTGGGCGTCAAGGAGATTGCGGTAGCCGGTGGAGTATCGGCCAATTCCGGGCTTCGCGCCGCTTTTGAAGATCATGCCAGGCGTTTTGGATGGAAGATACATATTCCCCCGTTTGCTTATACGACGGATAATGCCGCGATGATAGCCATGGCAGGTTACTTCAAATATGAGGACAGGGACTTTTGCCCGATGGAGGCCGCGCCGTTTTCGAGGGTGGTGGTGTGACCGATAGAGGAACATGCCTTGAATTTCTCGGGAATATGATTTTTAGAGCCGAAATACTTCATTGACTAAAATTTAAACGCTTTCCGGGAGAAACAGGATATTGATTTTTATGTCCACATTCCCTGCCATCGATATTTTCTACTGTTGTAATCCGTAAAACAAAAATAAAATACATACTTTTGTAGCCTGAAAATTAGAATATAGTCTAATTATGTAGCCTGAAAATTAGAATATATTCTTTTATGTAATCTTATAAAACAAGTTATGATGGAACTTAAAATTGTCGCTGTTATCGTAGTTAAAGCCGCATACCGGGAGGAGCTGGAAAAGGTATTCCGCAGTGTGGTGGATGAAACCCGCAAAGAAGACGGAAACATATCTTACAACCTTTACCGGGATTGCAAAAACCCGTTGAAATATACAATTCTTGAAGAATGGAAATCACAGGCCGCCATTGACGGACATAACGAAAGCGCGCATTTCAAAGCATTTGTCGCCGCGATAGAAGGCAAGGTCGATAGCCTGACTGTGGATGTGATTAAACAAATATATTAATATCGATGAGCCGATGGTTTGATATGCCGGTGAATTAACATGTATTGTTAAGGATTGGCGCACTGATAGACCGGCATGTCGGCGCATTAAATTTATAGTTATGTATAGAGATCATACTTGTGGAGAACTGACTTCGGCTGACGTCAACAAGGAAGTAACCCTTGCCGGCTGGGTGCAGAAAGTGCGTAAACTGGGTGGAGGAATGACTTTTGTCGACCTCCGTGACCGCTATGGAATTACTCAACTGGCGTTCAGCAAAGACGTTAACGCGGATTTGTATGAGCAGTCAAACAAACTTGGGCGCGAATATGTATTGCGGGTAACAGGCCTGGTGCAGGAACGCTTGAGCAAGAACATGAATATACCGACCGGCGAAATAGAGATCATCGTCGGCAAGTTAGCTATTCTCAATACGTCGGAAGTTCCGCCGTTTACCATCGAGGATGAAACAGACGGAGGAGAAGAACTGCGTATGAAATACCGCTATCTGGACTTGCGCCGTAGCCCTGTACGCAAGAATCTGGAACTGCGCCACAAGATAGCTTTCGAAACGCGCCGTTATCTGGACGAGCGTCAATTCCTGGAAGTGGAAACGCCGGTATTGATTGGTTCCACGCCCGAAGGTGCGCGCGACTTTGTTGTGCCTTCGCGTATGAATCCCGGCGAGTTTTACGCTCTGCCGCAATCGCCACAGCTATTCAAACAGTTACTGATGGTATCGGGCTTCGACCGTTATTTTCAAATAGTGAAATGTTTCCGCGACGAAGACTTGCGCGCCGACCGTCAACCTGAATTTACCCAGATAGACTGTGAAATGTCGTATGTTGATCAGGAAGATGTGCTGAACATGTTCGAAGGCTTGGTCAAACACCTTTTCAAAGTAGTAAAAGGCATTGATATACCGGACTTTCCACGCATGACGTATGCTCATGCCATGAAATATTACGGTTCGGATAAACCGGACACGCGCTTCGGAATGGAATTTGTGGAAATCAAGGATCTGACTGCGGGCAAAGACTTTGCAGTTTTCGATTCATCCGAATATGCAGGCGCTATCTGCGCCAGGGGAGCGTCGTCGTATACCCGCAAGCAGCTGGACGCTTTGACCGATTATGTAAAACGCCCGCAGATTGGGGCCAAAGGGCTTGTATATGTACGTTACGAAGCGGACGGTTCACTGAAATCGTCCGTAGATAAATTCTATGATCAGGACGATTTGAAAAAATGGGCTGAACGCTGCCATGCAGAACCGGGCGACCTTGTCCTCATCATCTGTGGCGAGACGGAAAAGGCGCGCAAGCAGCTTTGCGAACTGCGCCTCGAAGTGGGAGAACAGTTGGGGCTGCGCGACAAGAACAAGTTCAATTGCCTGTGGATCATTGATTTCCCTCTATTGGAAAAAGACGGGGAACAGGGACGCTTTTTTGCGAAGCATCATCCGTTTACCGGCCCGAAAGAAGAGGATATTCCATTGTTGGATTCCGATCCGGGCGCTGTACGCGCCAACGCCTACGATATGGTGATCAATGGCGTTGAAGTGGGAGGCGGTTCGGTTCGTATATACGATAGCCGCTTGCAGAACAGGATGTTCCACATACTTGGCTTTACTGAAGAAAAGGCGCAGGCTCAATTCGGATTCCTGATGAATGCATTCAAATACGGGGCGCCGCCGCATGCGGGACTGGCATTTGGTCTCGACCGCCTTGTTTCGTTATTTGCCGGCCTGGACAGTATCCGCGACTGTATCGCTTTTCCTAAAAATAACTCGGGACGCGATGTAATGATAGATGCGCCCGCGACTCTTGAACAGGAACAGTTGGACGAATTGAATCTGTCTTTTTGTGATCAAGACCAAATAAAAACCAGATAAAAGTCGGTAATTCTAAAATATCGGAGAGAAAGGTAATTCTATATGAATATTTGATAAAGGATTACGAACCGTTAACCGGTTTACAATTCAAATTGTCGCACCTTAAAGAGCTTTTTTAACACTAAGAGCACAAAGGTATCACAAAGGGCGCAGGGAAAAACACGTTGTGATCCTTGTGTATTCCTTGTGTCCTTTGTGTTAAATGGATTTTCTTGCAGTGCAACAATTTGAATTGCTTTGTGCATGGAAGATATATGGTAAGAACGAGGTTTTTGCGCTCCAAAATTTTTAACGCAAAGAATCCGCAAAATCTGCAAATGAAATTCTTTGTGTCCTTTGTGAAACGCTTTGTGCCCTTTGTGTTAAATGGATTTGACCGTTCTTTTTTTTT
>JAISSD010000061.1 GCA_031273295.1 Prevotella sp. | reverse complement strand
CTTACCTGGTCATTTTCGACCGCAGGGATGAAACCAAACAAAAAACATGGGATGAACGCATCGGATGGGAACAGGCTGAAGATATCACCGTGGTTAGCGCCTGACTGTCTGTTGTTTTCCGGTTCCCGGTCGGCATAAACGCCTGGAAACTGTCCGGATTCTTTTCCGGCGCTTTCTAAAGAGACAGGAACGTACGGACAAAACGAAAACTACTTTGGCAACTCCAATGTTAACGTAGTATCCCTATTTGCGACTGAAATTCAGTTGCAAATAAAAAGAATACCGAAACTTTTGGCAAAGATTATTTGTCGAAACGGAGTGAGTGCCGGTCAAAACAGATTGTTTGAAAAGAAACAGCCGCTCGCTCCTGAAAATACATTCAATTATTTATCAATAGAAGTATTTTGGCTCTGAAACGAATCTTTATCTGTAAGAAATTTTACCGTTTAGCCCTCAAACTCTAAAATTCTGACTGCAAAACAGCCCGTTCTATATCTCAAAATCATATTCCTGAAAAGCTCAAACAGTTTCCAATTATGAATTGCCGATTACCGGCTAAATTAACGTACATTCTTTCATAAAGTTATACAGCCACTCCAATGCCACGAAGTCCTCTTTTACAAGATTTACAAAATCAGCAGAAAACAATTCCGCACCTGTCGGCCTTGTTTTTCCGACCCAAATACCCTTGCGCTGTATCCATGGCCTGAAATATTCGGGCAGATCGCTCGACAACGGGCGTTTATATTCATCACCGTTAACCGCGTATCCTCTGTCCAAGACTGTCTTTTGTGTAATACGCTGAAATTCACCGGCATTATACGATATTTCCTCCCTGAAAGAGTCCATCGTTTTTTTCTTCGGCATAAAAAGGCCCATGCCGAGTGTGTAGGTATCCGCCCTTAGTTCGAGAAAGTAACCCGGATAATCTTTCCACTCTTCCCGGATGAGCGGTTGCTGAAATGTAAGCCACATAAAATCCTTGTATGGCTCTTTGTTTTTTGAAAAACGGACATCCCTGTATATACGCGACATGGCGCGATGCGGACGCATTTCGAACGCGGGATCTATATTGTGCATAGCCGGAGACAAAGCCATGAAAAAAGCTTTTAACGGCTCCAGCAGTTCTTTTTCATAGACGTGTTTGTTGGCGTCGAACCATTCTTTATAATTGTTCTCTTTCAGGTCGTTGAGGAACCGGAATGTCCGGGGCGTGAAACCTTTGAATGTCTCTGTTTTAGCCATATCATTATATTTAATTCACAAAAAACAGGATAACAAATAAAGAAAAAGACTGTTATCCTGTTTTTTATTTATGTATTGGTCCGTTTATTTTGCCAACCGCCCGATCAAGTCCATTATTTCACCGCCCGTTTCTTCAGCTTCCTTCATTGTATGCGCTTCGGAATAAACACGGATAATCGGTTCGGTATTTGACTTGCGCAAATGCACCCACTTGTCGGGAAAATCGATTTTCACGCCATCGATATCAGAAACGTCATATTGGCTGAATTTTTCTTTTACGGCCTTCAATATACCATCCAGATCAAGTCCCGGAGTAAGTTCCACTTTTTGTTTCGCTATATAATACTGCGGATAGGACGCGCGAATCTCGCTTACTTTTTTCTTTTCATGAGCCAGATGTGATAGAAACAAGGCAATACCAACCAGCGAATCACGTCCGTAGTGGCTCGCAGGATAGATAACCCCGCCATTTCCCTCTCCGCCGATAACCGCATTTGTCGCTTTCATCCTGGTTGTCACATTTACTTCGCCCACAGCGGCGGCATTGTATTCACAACCGTATTTACGGGTCACATCACGCAACGCGCGGCTCGAACTGAGATTGGACACGGTATTGCCCGGAGTGTGTTTCAATACATAATCGGCTACTGCTACCAATGTATATTCTTCTCCAAACATTTCACCGTTTTCGCAGATAATCGCCAGACGGTCGACATCCGGATCGACGACAAACCCAACATCGGACGATGTGGTTTTCATCATTGCGGATATATCTTCGAGATGTTCCGGCAAAGGTTCCGGATTGTGAGGAAATTCTCCGTTCGGAGTACAGTACAGCTCATTTATTTTATTTACGCCCAACGCTTTTAACAATTTGGGAATTACTATACCGCCCACAGAATTAACGCAATCGACAGATACCTCAAAATCAGCCTTCTTTATAGCCTCAACGTCTACCAAAGCCAAATCCAGAACGGCTTGTATATGTTTATCCGTATAATCTTTTTCCTTTACAGTTCCCAAATGATCGATGAAAGCGAAATTAAAATCTTCGCTTTCCGCTATGCGAAGCGCTTCTTCGCCTTCTTTCGCATTCAGGAATTCACCCTTTTCATTAAGCAGCTTCAACGCATTCCATTGTTTCGGATTATGGCTCGCCGTAAGAATAATTCCGCCACAGGCATGCTCCATGACAACAGCCAGTTCGGTGGTCGGGGTGGTTGCCAATCCGATATTCACTACGTCAAACCCGGCGCCCATAAGCGTACCCACAACGATTTGTTCCATCATCTTTCCCGATATACGGGCGTCGCGTCCGACGACTATTGCGTTGGAACCATTTTTCACATTTTCTCTTATAAAAGAAGCGTATGCCGATACGAATTTCACGGTATCAAGCGGATTGAGACCCTCGCCGATTCTACCGCCGATGGTACCCCGTATTCCTGAAATAGATTTAATTAAGGCCATTTATTTATTCCTGTATTTATTTTTATATTTGTTCTTGTATTTATTCCGGTTCGTCCAGCGTAAATTTATATATTAAACGGGCATAAAACATGGGGATGTAATTTTGTTGCTGATATGTGGACCCATTGGCAAACGGCACAATCAAACTGACCTCCGCCTCGTTTCCCAACCCTTGTTCCAATGGCAGCACACATGCCTGAGACAGAAAGTAATACATCTGCATCTGAGAGGCGGTAGAGGTGCCGCTACCATAATAAGTGGAAGCGTTGCCATAACGAAAAGTCATGTAGGTACTCTGAAAATTGTTGTATGCCAACGTATCGTTTGCGTTCAACAAGTTAAGTATATTTTCATATCTCAGGTATACATCCGTTTTACCTTTCACCGGTTTATCCCCTTTACCCGGATCGATGACATGGATATATACACCGGAGCCCGGGTCAAGATAATACTCATTACCGGCAAATTTATGATCGGCGGGATACGTCCCCCGTACCGTGATCCCTTTGTCATTTATAAAGCGTTCGATACCTTTCTTTTCCTGTTCCAGTTTATCCGCGTATGTTTCTCCGCCGCAAGCCGAAAAAACGATAGCCAAACTCATTAAAGCACATATTGCGCCAATAATCTTCATCATGTATTCCTTAAGTATTTAGTAAATTTTTATCTCTCCTTCAATAGATCCGCATATTCCGGCAATGCCTTTTCAAATATGGCTATCGCCTCGTCCATAGTCCCGTAAAACTCTCCTCCGGCAGCATTCAGATGCCCTCCGCCATTATAACACCGGGCGGCAAACTTATTGCTGGGAAAGGCTCCCTGTGAACGAAACGAAATTTTTATCATTTCATTGTCCTCGCGTATAAAAACCGAAAAAATAATTCCCTTTATATTCAACGGCAGATTGGCAAACCCCTCTGTGTCGCCTTTTTTTACTTTATATCTATTCTGCTCTTCATTAGTCAGCCATATCAAGGCCGAATTGTATCCGGAATAGATTTTCATCTTTTCGGACAGGATAAATCCGAGCATCCGGTAACGGCCTTCCGAATAGTTGTGATAAACATTCGAATATATAAGGTCTTTATCTATCCCTTTTTTCAACAACTCACTAATAATACAGTAAATCTCGGCGCTGTTGGAATTGTACGTGAAAGCGCCTGTGTCGGTCATCATACCCGTATAGATAGCTGTCGCGCTATCATGGCTCATTGCCTCAAAGTCGCCCATGCGGCAGACAAGCCGGAAAACAAGCTCGCTGGTCGACGATAACGCCGGATACGAGATCGCCACATCACAAAAGTCCGCCGGATCGGGGTGATGGTCGATCAATACCTTTTCCCCTTTTGCCGCTTCAAGAAAGGGCGCCAAACGACAAGTCCGTTTGGGCGTATTAAAGTCCAGGCAAAAAATCAATCCGGCTTCAGCGATCAACTTTTGTGCAAGTTCGGGATATTTTTCATAATCGACAATGTCCCTCGCACCGGGTATCCATTTCAGGAAATCAGGGAAAGAATTGGGAACAATCACATTCACGCTGTTTCCCAAATCGTTTAGATAATGATATAATCCCAATGACGAACCGATAGCGTCACCGTCAGGCGACACATGGGTCACAATCGCTATTTTATCGTGTTTGTTGAGTAGTTCCTCTACCTCCGTTATTTTCTGGCTTGCTATTATCTTTGTGATCATTTACTTGTACTTTCTCCTTAAATCCTGTTCACTCAAGTGCAAAAATACTAAAAAAACAGACTAAACACACCTTTTTCAACCATATCGTTGTATGGAATGTTTGGTTTTTGACATTCTTTAGATAATTCACATCATGTATTGCCTGATAACGAGGCGCCTATACGCCAAGGTTATACCGGATATGAACAATAAAAAACAGAAATATCGAAAACAGGGCGCAAATCAATCCTTTAGGCTTTTTATAAACAAGAAAAACAAGAATGGAGACAATAAACGCATATATCAAAACCGTGTCCGCGAAAGATATCTTCGCATCCTCTACCAAAGCCAGAGGTAAATTCTCAAGGAAACGGATAACGCCGGTCATAAACCACATTAAAGCCTGCAATATCCTGACAGGCAGAAAATAAAGATAATAACTCATATCCGGAACCGCCAAACTGAACAATTTGGCCAAAGCAATACCTCCCACCGAGTACGTTATCAATGTAACCGGAGGCACAATCAACAGATTGGCAATAAAAAAATAAGTGGGGAACGTCCCGAAATAGTAGAGGCAAAGGGGAAATGTAGCCAATTGCGCCACGAACGACAATATGAACATCTGCCAGATCTTCCGCAGGTATTTATTCTCTGTCTTCAGCAAGCCTGAAACTTTCGGCAGCAAGTAAAGGATGGAAAGAACAGACAGAAAACTCAACTGAAAACCTATATTGAACAGCGAAAAAGGATTGACCAGTAAAATAAAGAAAGCCGCTATATACAAGGCATGAATAGAAAAACTTTTCCGCGCGAAAATTTCAGAAGCGCAAAAAACGGAAAGCATAGCGCTCGCTCTTGATACCGAAGGCGGTAATCCTGTAATAAAGGCATATACCCACAACAGAAGAATGACAAGCGCAGGTTTCAGCCGGTAATACTTTGTCCCCCTGTGGATAAATCCCAATAAAAAACTTATCATCAGATAGATGGCGCCGACATGAAGGCCGCTTATCGATAAGACATGCACAGTACCTGTCGTCCTGAATCCCTGTTTAATATCATCGCTAAGGCCATCCTGATAGCCGAGGGTCAAAGCGGACAGAATATTATATTGCACATCGTCAAATCCCAACGATTTATAGAAATCCATTATATGCCGGCGACAACGCAGAGCCGTATATTTCAATGAAGGCGATACTTCGCCTGTGAGTTCCATTAAATGTGCCGGAACATAAACAGAACCGGCAAAACCCTGATTGTACATGTAACGCGCATAATCAAAATCGCCCATATTCCGGAAAGGTTGAATTTTCCCTTGAAAAGAAAAGATATCTCCGGGCTGTAACCTGTCGGCATTGGACGAATCCCGTTGAAAATAACAGACAATCAGCCTGTCTTCTTCCGGCAGATGTACCCTGTATGCCGTCGCTCGTTTTTTTTCTTGCGGAACATCGGTAACAATACCGATATATGCCTGCACTCTGTCAGGGAATGTAAATTCCGATTGCTGTTGACGTAAAGATGTGGATACAATACCGATACTGACAAGAAACAGGCCGGTTCCCGCGCCAAACAGCCAACGCCAACGATATTGAGCGTTTTCAGGTATCAGACAAGAAAAAAGCATGGTTGCCAATCCGGTTAAGGAAAAAACCATGCCTGAAGATTCTATTTTCAAGTAATACTGCAATAAAATCCCGGCTATAAGCGGGACAAGAAAAAAAAGAAAGGGCATTTTGGAAAACGGATTCTTCATTTCCGCAAGTCAAAATATCATACGATGCTTTTCAACTTGTGTATCATTTCCGCAGGGTTGGCATCCGCAAACACGGCGTTGCCTGCCACAAGCACATCGGCTCCGGCGTCTATCAACCGCTTTCCTGTTTGCAGGTTCACGCCTCCGTCCACTTCGATCAGCGTACGTAAATTTCTTTTTAATATCATCTCTTTCAGGCGGGCAAGCCTGGTCAGGGAATGTTCTATGAACTTTTGACCTCCGAATCCCGGATTCACCGTCATAAGAAGAACCATATCCACATCCTGTAAAATATCTTCAAGCAACGAAACCGGCGTATGCGGATTCAGCGTAACCCCGGCTTTCATTCCCGCGTCGCGTATCGCGGTAGCCGTGCGGTGTAAATGGGTACATGCCTCATAATGCACATTCATCATGTATGCGCCCGCATCTTTTACCCGGGCAATGTATTTGTCAGGATCGACAATCATCAGATGTACATCCAACGGCTTTCGGGCAATTTTGCTGATTTGCTTTATTATCGGGAAGCCGAAAGAAATGTTGGGAACAAAACTTCCATCCATTACATCGCAGTGAAACCAGTCGGCTTCACTGTTGTTTATCATCTCTATATCAGCCTGAAGATTCAAAAAATCCGCAGAAAGAAGAGACGGCGCTATTTTGTGAGACATTCTATTAATTATGAGTTACTCATTTCTTCAAGTATCCGTTTAAATTTTTCAAGAATATGATTTTGAGATATAAAACGGGCTGTTTTACAGTCTAAATTTTAGAGCTTGAGGGCTAAACGACAAAATTTCCGACAGATAAAGAGCCTTTTTAGAGCCAAAATGCTTCATTGACTAAAATTTAACGGTTTCCAGAAACAAAAGTAATAAAAAACCAGCGGATGAAAAAGCAAAGAGATACAAATCGACTCGTCTAACCGTAGCTCTTTCTATTTTCCTTTAGGATCCGTTCAAATTTTGCCCGTTCATTTTTTCAGGGCTGGTTTCAGGCTGTTTTTCTTTTGTGAAGCGATAGATGAAGATCCTGAAACCGGCGAAAGCCTGATACAAGTGCTATTCCCATAAAAAATATTCATGGAAAATTTAAACGGCTTCATAACTCCTAATTCACACACAACCCGTTTATTGCATTCGGCAAAGCTTTGTCGGCATAATGCACCCGTGCGAATTGCCTAAGAAAAACAAGCGTTTTTTCGGAAGGTGCGACAACCTTCTTTTCTTTTTTATCAAATTTTTGACATTGTTCAGGCGTAAAGATTTTTTTCATGGGCGATTTCCGTTTTTATCGTTCTGATTAAGAAACGCCGGTAAAAATATCTTATTGTCTGCAATCTCGTTTTTAACATTTTACAGGCCTAGCTCATCCGGTTCTTATAATCGTCATAACTGAACTCACGATAGATTTCCAGCTGGTTATACCTGTTCCAAAGCGCGATGGACGGATGTGAGACACCGTTAAACATAGTGGTTTTGACAGTGGTATAGTGCATCATGTCTTCGAAGATAATTTTATCCCCTGCCAAAAGCGGTTCGTCGAACGACCATTCCCCTGCAAAATCGCCGCTCAGACAACTATTCCCCCCCATACGGTAAGTAGGCAAACCTTTCACAGGCTCGTGATATGCCCCTCTAATGCGGGGTTTATACGGCATTTCGAGACAATCGGGCATATGGCAGGCAAAGGACACATCAAGTATGGCGGTTTTGATTCCACCATTGTCCACGATATCCACCACGGTAGAGACCAATATCCCCGTCTGCCAGACGAAAGCGCCACCGGGCTCCATGATGATCTCCAGATTCGGATATTTCGCTTTGAAAGACAATAGCAGATCTATGAGGTGTTCTACATCGTAATCCTGACAGGTCATCAGGTGTCCGCCTCCCATATTCAGCCATTTTACCTTCGGCAAGAAATGTCCGAATTTTTTCTCCATCTGCTCCAGCGTTTTTTCCAAATCGTACGAGGAAGATTCACACAAGGTATGGAAGTGCAGGCCTTCTATTCCTTCCGGCAATTCATCCCCGAAATGACCGGCAGGTACGCCCAGGCGCGAACCGGTAACAGCCGGATCATACAAAGCGGTATCCACTACCGAATATTCGGGATTGACGCGTATGCCGCACGATACTTTTTTTCTGCACTTGAGCGTCTCCGGGTAGAAACGTTCGTATTGGGACAGGGAATTGAAAGTAATATGACTGCTATAACGTATAAATAACGGGAAGTTATCCGGAGTATAAGCCGGAGAGAAGGTATGCGCCGGACTGCCCATTTCCCCATAGGCCAATTGTGCTTCGTAGACGGAACTGGCCGTTGAATACGGGATATATTCGCGGATAACGGGAAAAGACTTCCATATAGCAAAAGCTTTGAATGCCAGTATAATATTTACTCCGGCCCTTTCCTTTACCGATTTGATAAGGGAAAGGTTTTTCCTCAATAATTCTTCTTCCATTACAAAGCAGGGAGAAGGAACTTTATCTATTTCTATCATTCTTTTATAATTATCACGGTCGTGTTATTTAGCCGTAAAGGTCGCGATTTTTATCGAACAGCAAAGATATGCGATTCATAAATTAAAAAAAGTAAACACGGCGAGAAATTAATGATGTATTTTAAAGGTTCTGCTTTATTCTGTTATTTTCCCTGTTTATTTTTTGATTGAGTGTGTCAAAAGTATTTTTTTCGTTTCTTTTTGTCGCCCTGGCCGCAGGGTGAAAGATATCTTTTTTCAAACGGGATGTTTCGCTATCGCTTGACATGGCGGAAGTTCTTCTTTTACTGCTCGGAATTAAAGATCGCCTGCTTTCTTTTGCCCAAAATGGCAAGGAATGGAAAAAAAAATGAAACGGGCGCATGTAACAGTCGCGCCAAAGAGCATGAAACAACGTTCGGCGAAGCCAATATGCGGCGAGTTCCATGTAACCTTAAAAAAACAAATTATGTACACATGAAAAATTGAAAGTTGAAAATTAAATTTTCAACTTTCAATTTTTCATTTTTTATTGACGGTCGGCAAGCCTCCCTTATTCTTTTATTCCTGGATACAACGAACAGAGGCGCCGGCCGCACGACGGTCCGTAGTCACATCCTGCACACCATCACTGAAGGCGAGCTTCGTTGCGTTATTACCGGAAACGGTAGACGACCAGTAGTGGCCGGCCGCACCCCGATAGCTCCACGTAGCGTGGCTATAATTAGAGCGGTTGCCGGCAGCCGGCAAGTAAAGGTCTTTACCTGAAACGTCACCTTGTATTTTCAAGCGGCTATCGGCAAAGACGCCGGAGGCCAAACCGGTAAACTCGTCGGATACAGGAACTCTCCAGCCATCGGGACAAGGTCCCTGTGCTTTGGCGCCCGACCATAAGTAGTCATCTTTCGGGCTTAACCAGTTATAAGGGCTTGCACCGTGAGTGATAAACTTATCCGCGTAATCCTCGGCAGGAGTCTCGGCGGTAACAGGGCCGCCGTAGGTATCCCCGGAACTGCCATAAGTACTAAACGCAACATTACGTCCCCACTGGAAATAATCGCCGCAACCGTCACGATCCGAGCTGTAGGTGGTAGAAATCGCGCCAATATTCACAGGCGCCCAATACTTGTCATTGACACGGACAGGCTTGAGATTCGTGTTGTCGTAATCCGGAACGGAGGTGATGGCAAGTTCCTTTTCAAGTCCTGTTTTCTCGTCTTTTATCGTGAGGGTTCCCTCAACCGGGTAAGTCGTCTTTGGCAGGGTGATTTTATATCCCTGTCTGACTTTTATTCCCGAATAGGT
>JAISSD010000006.1 GCA_031273295.1 Prevotella sp. | reverse complement strand
GGTAAGGATTTCTCTAAACCTTTGCGGATAAATTCATCCTGAACAATCGGTTTATATTTCAGAAATCCACCTAATACAATCATGTTGAATAATTTGGGTATTCCTATTTCGGATGCTTTGTCTGTGGCAGCAATCTGATAAACAGCAATGTCCTTGCGTACCGGATGACGGGTTATGCCATTGGGATCGTACAAAAGCAATCCGCCCGGTTTCACCGTATTCTCAAACTTGTCTAACGACTGCTGATTGAGGATAATCGCCGAATCGAAAACAGACAATACAGGAGAATTAATCCGCTCGTCACTGATAATAACAGTAACATTCGACGTTCCTCCACGCATTTCAGGTCCGTAACTTGGCATCCAACTAACTTCTTTATTCTGCATTACACCGGAATAAGCAAGAATTTTTCCCATAGACAGTACTCCCTGTCCTCCAAAACCGGCTATAATTATTTCTTCAGTCATATCTTTGTTTATTAAATATGTTATTAAATCAATTTACTTATTCTCTTCTGTCGGCAGTTTGATGTCCCCAAGCGGATAGCGCGGCAACATATTTTCTTCCAACCATTTATTAGAGGCGACAGGAGTCATTTTCCAACCCGAATTACAATTGGACACCACTTCGATAAAAGAAGTCCCGATTTGTTTCTTCTGATTTTCAAATCCCATCCGAATGGCTCTCTTGCATTTACGTACCAGCGCAGGAGTATATACCGCTTGTCGGGTTACATAACACGTCCCCGGCAGTTGTGCCAGCAATTCAGTGATACGCAACGGATTTCCCATTGTATGAATATCCCGTCCGTATGGAGATGTTGCCGTTTTCATACCTTCTAATGTTGTTGGCGCCATTTGTCCTCCCGTCATACCGTAGATGCCGTTGTTTACAAATATCATGGTGATGTTTTCACCCCGATTGCAGGCATGAATGGTTTCGGCAGTTCCGATAGCAGCCAAATCTCCATCTCCCTGATAGGTGAAAACATGAAAATCGGGTTTCAAGCGTTTGACGGCTGTTGCCAATGCCGGAGCACGTCCGTGAGCCGCTTCCTGCATGTCTATTTCAAAATAGTTGTACGCCAAAACAGAACATCCTACGGGAGCTATTCCGATTGTCGTTTCCTGAATCCCCATTTCTTCAACTACTTCTGCTATAATACGGTGAATGGTACCGTGTCCGCAACCCGGACAATAATGCATTACATTATCCGTCAGTACGGGCGTTTTTCTGTATACTATGTTTTCCGGTTTAATTATATTTTCATTCATACGATTACTCTCCAATGATTTTTGTTTCTAATGCTTCCAATACTTCATGCGGACTGGGAATAATTCCGCCAAAACGTCCGAAGTGTTCTACTTTCACTTTATTTTGTGCCGCCAGTATAACATCTTCCACCATCTGACCGGCGCTCATTTCTACCGACAGCATCCCTTTTACTTTATTTGCCATATCCCGTATAATCTGGGTCGGGAAGGGCCACAGGGTAATGGGACGAACCAATCCTACTTTAATTCCTTTTTCTCTGCCCAGCTCTATTGCCTTCTGACAAATACGAGCCGACGAGCCGTATGCGACAAATACATATTCTGCATCTTCACAGTTTATTAATTCGTAACGAACATCCTGTTTTTCGCACTCTTTGTATTTCGCCTGAAGACGCAAATTCACCTGTTCCTGTTTGACGGAATCCAATTGCAAAGACGTTACAATTACATGCGGTTGTCCCGGATTTCTTCCTGTTGTTGCCCACGGGAAACTTTTCTTGATATATTCGTCCGTCCAGCGGGGCAGATAATCGTCAACCATTACTTTTTCCATCACCTGACCAATTACGCCGTCGGATAAAATCATGGCAGGATTACGGTATTTGAATGCCAATTCAAAAGCCAATCCCACAAAATCATACATTTCCTGTACCGATGCCGGCGCTAAGGTTATCAGGCGATAATCTCCGTGTCCTCCTCCTTTTGTTGTCTGAAAATAATCAGCCTGAGAAGGTTGGATAGTTCCCAATCCGGGACCTCCGCGTACAACATTAACCACTAAACAGGGCAGTTCTGCGCCTGCTATGTAAGACAAGCCTTCCTGCATTAAACTGATACCCGGACTCGAAGAGGTTGTCATCACCCGTTTACCGCAGGCAGCTCCGCCGTACACCATATTGATGGAGGCAACTTCGCTTTCTGCCTGTAATACGACCATACCTGTCTTTTTATAAGGGTCTTCCACCATCAGATGCTCTAATATTTCCGACTGAGGTGTGATAGGATAACCAAAATAGCCATCCACGCCATAGCGAATAGCAGCTTCCGCTATCGCTTCATTTCCTTTCATTAATCGTAACTCTTTCATTCGTAATCTCTTTTTTGATTATTATTTAGCCCTGTACACAGTTATTACGCCGTCGGGACATACGATACCACAATTTGCACATCCTATACAATTGTCGTTTACCATTTCGAGGTAATTATACCCTTTGCTGTTTACTTTTTTGGATAAAGCAATCACTTTATTTGGACATGCTCCTACACAAACAGCACATCCTTTGCATCTTTCGACGTCAATCTCTATACTTCCTTTTGCCATTACTATCTGATATTTAAGTTATTACTACAATTAGATTGTAGTTTTGTTTATTTTGCGAAGATAATAAATTTTTACAACATACTTCGATATATAGCTGTTCTTTTTTTACTGTTATATAATTACTGACTGATATTCAAGCAGATTGATTTGAATCCAATGGTCTTTTTACAGATTATTCTCCTGCTTCAACGATCGATTACTGTAATAAAAATAGAGAAACAAATCAAACCCGACAATGATAATATTAAAGATGTAGATATAGCTCACCCAATCGAAGCCCGACGTTATTTTATAAATGATACCGAACACATAGCCCGCAATAACGATAACCATAAAAGCGGGACTTTTCCCTTTGACAATCTTTGTCCGCAAACTTTTGATAATGGATACTGGCCATCCAAAGGCAAAACATAACAGCATCATCATTTCGCACACTTTACTGAAAACTTCCATATTGTTCTTTCTTATTCTTTTCTTTGTTTTAATTTGTCGAGAAACTTTTCCGTATTGACAATGCAACGGACATGCGTCCCTTTACCGATAATATCTTCTTCGTCATATACGGTAAGGATAAAGATTAATTTTCGTCCTTCTACCTTATTCAATACAGACTCACAACGAACCTTTGTCGATAACGGCGTTGCTTTACAGTGTTCAATATGCAATTCCGTACCGACTGTCGTCCATTCTTCCGGCAACAATGACATCACACTGTTGTATGCAGTCTGTTCCATCAACGCTATCATAGCGGGAGTCGCAAAAACTTCCATCGAACCCGATCC
>JAISSD010000292.1 GCA_031273295.1 Prevotella sp. | reverse complement strand
TTCACATTATGGGTATGTACATGATCGCCGATACGAATACCGGTTGTCGCATGTCCTATGGAATAACCGTACTTGACGACGTCTTCGTTTTCTTTTATTTCTTCTATCGCAAATTTATGGCCTGTAGGTATAACATTCCCGATGGCGACTTTTTTGTCGGGTCAAAGCTGAATTCATTAACACAAAGGACACAAAGTGTAGCGCAAATGGCGCAAGTTGCAGCCGGGAGATTAGACGAAATGCAAGATCCGGAATTAACGATGGAGCATTATCTTCGCTGGGCTATTCCGGGAACTGGATAAATCAACGGCTTGAAAGCATTGAAATTCGCAAAGAACTGACTGACGTGGAAACGAAGAGGTAAGATAAGGCGCAGATATACGCCTGTGAAACAGAAAAAGGATATACTCCTGTTTACTGAATACATCCTTATTCCTGTATATTGTATTATTGCTGTTATTTACGGGTCACTTCCCCCTTGATGTTCAATTTGTAGATTGAATCAGGCACGTTTGAGAACACTGTAACATCTTTGTTGAATGTACCGATACGGTCAGTGGTAGAATAAGTGACTTTAATTTTCCCTTCTTTTCCCGGTAATACAGGCTCGTTCGTATACTCCGGCGTTGTACATCCACAGCTTGCTTGTACTCTCTGGATAAGGAAAGGCGCAGTACCTGTGTTTTTGAACCTGAACTCGCAACTTACCGAACCCGCACTTTCCGTTACTTTACCAAAATCGTGTACTGCTTTCTCAAAAACAATTTTAGGTGCCTTTTTGTCATTTTGCGCAATAATAAAACCTGCTGATAACACCAATGCAAACAGGATAAGTCCAATCTTTTTCATATTCCCAATTCTATTT
The DNA here is from genome assembly GCA_031273295.1 of Prevotella sp. GTDB lineage: Bacteria > Bacteroidota > Bacteroidia > Bacteroidales > Dysgonomonadaceae > Dysgonomonas. Next base: position 28,569 of record JAISSD010000292.1, on the reverse strand, counting down.
TTTACTGATAATCCATGTAGTTCTTTTAAGTAGTTCTTTTAAAGCCTTTACTCTAAACAACCTGCAAATATAACAATAATATCAACGAGATGTTCTATTTTTACAATATTTTACATAATACCAATCCATAATGCCCCAGATAGCCGCAAAAATACAGGCTTTGTTGACTCTTTCGGCATCGCGTCCACACTTGCATCACATACATATTTACTTTTCTTTTACCGTCACTTTAATACCTTGTGTGTGCGACACAAATTCGGGCGCATACATACATTGAACAGTTGCGATACCATTCGCGTATTCCCCGCTACGATTCACATATACGGGGTATTCAAGCACATAAACGCCCTTTGGCAGATGATCGAAATAAAAATTAGTGGAGGCGTCCTTTGTCGTCTGGTAATATATAAGCCCGTTCGCCCATTTTACACCTGAAACAGTCTGCAGTGGCTCGAAACATGGAGCGCGCATATCTTTCAGTTGAACGAAATCCATATCCCTGTCTGTACGTACTGTCAGGCGCACAATCACTTTATCTCCCACTGTCAACGGGTTATCTTCAGTAATTCGGGCCAAGCCTTTTCCGGTGGCGGACACGTTTTCTTTAAACAATTGCCTGTCTACGTTCAAGTCGCCTTTCCGGGCGGTTATACTGTCCGTATTTTCGTAATATTGCCAGTGCAAAGCTCCATACGACGGCTGTGAAGACGAGGTAGTCAGGTTTACTTTACCCATGTCGTTTGTAATCTCTGCTTTGTTCCATGCCTGCTTGATATAGCCGGTTCCGAATCCTTTACTTTCGGGTTCTACCTTTACATTGCCTGCTGTAATTGCAACCGGCGCCAACTCTGTTGTGAACAGATCTGTACCCGGACTTAGCAATGCGTTTATGGCGTCTATCGAAGCATGGGTAGATTCCCATACCTGTGTACGTTTCCGGTCCAGCAACCAGCGTTTCATCATATCCGTTTCTTCGGTTGTAGCGCCGTTTTGTACCAGCGCATCCATCAGAAATGTATGAGTACTGATAGCCGACAGCGACATGAATACATTGCTGCGGTTGTTTGGCCAGTACATACCTGATCTTGCATTTTTAACAGCATGTTCTTTAATGGATCTCGCAATTTTATCCGCCAGTTCTTTCTCTCCGTTTCGTTTCAGCGCAATAGAAAGGATGGAACGCTCGTACATGTTCAGTTTTGTCCAGTTCCTGCTTGCCACATCGATATAGAAACGTTCCGCCTCACGTGTTTCCCGGGAAACCGGAATATCGCGGTAGAATGAGCGGACATAAGCAAATTCAAGTTGACCGGTAGAAACGGATGTTATATTTTTCAGGTCGTTGTTGTACTTTTTCAGGTTTTCGAAATCCTCGCTTATCCGGTTGTCGATAAACTGCAATGCTTTCATCTGCATTTCCTTTATCTCCTGCGGATATTCTACTTGTTCCGTTTCCTGCAATCTGGCATAGCCATACAATATATATTGAGTGATGGACCGGCTTGGATAAAGGCCTTTGTGCCACGACCAGCCGCCCTCGCCGGTCAAAAGTCCGGCTAGCTTTCTTGTGGCGGCGTCGGTTTGCTGTTTCGTATTATTCAGATCGAATAGCAGGGAAAGGCGCTGCATCTGTTCTGTTTCGTCCCTGGCTTCCAGTACCCAGGGTGTTTCTTCCAGTAAAACAGCTTTCAACTCCCCGTCTTTTTGAAGTTTCGAGACCAGTGTTTGCTTGTCTCCACCCTGTTTTAGCCATGTCTGTATCATTGCCGCAACCTTCGGGTATCGGCGCGCAATGGACGAACCCAATGTATTCACATAATAGCTTGCAAACCAGTTGATTGCATTTTCGTTCGACGGATTGCTCATTGTTGGTAAGGCCTGGATGGCATACCATGCCGGATTGGAAGCATATTCCAGGATCAGGCGGTAATTACTTGCCGTGAGCGATGTATTATTATATAATTTATCGAATGTGAATGTGCTTGTCCCCGGTTTGGTTACATCTATCGGCATACTTTCGGTAACCAACATACGGTTCGACAATACAGCCAATACATGCTGCTCACCGTCGCTGAATGTCCCGTTTTGAGCCACAATACGGCAACCTATCAATTCTATATCGGCAGGGACGTCGAATGTCCAGCTTGCCGAAGTAGACGCCTCTTTTTCCAAAGAGAATACCTGTTTTTGGCCGGCAATGTCCAAATCCATTGTTTTATCGGTCACCGGGTCGAAGAATTCGATGCGCACATCACCGGACAAGGCTTTGTCAGAGAGATTTGAAATCCCGGTAGAAATACAGGTCTTGTCTCCCTGACGGACAAAACGCGGCATATTCGGCGTCACCATCAGTTCTTTGCGGCTAACCACCATCTGCTCCAACGTACCCGCACGCGCGTCCCTGTCATGTGCCAACGCCCTAAACCGCCATGTGGTATTACTTTCGGGCACAGTGAATGAAATCAAAGTTTCGCTTTTTTCGTTAGTTCTCAATCGAGGAGAAAAGAAGGCTGTTTCGTTGAAGTTCCGGCGTATCAGGGGGGCGGAATTACCTGTATCCGGTTTATCTTCTGCTACTGCCGAACCGGTAGCCGCAACCGCTTCGTCAAGCAAGGTTTGCGGCGCGGCAACAGTCGCCATTCCTCTACTCATAACTTTATTATCCGCCATTATGTTTGAAACAGAACCCGTCAGAGTCTTTTTCAGGACGCCGTATCCGACAACTTCAGCTTCATTACCGGAATATCCCGTATACAGCGGTGATCTATTTCCCCTGATGTAATATATCATATAGCCAAACCAGTTAATGTCATCCTTTATTCTTGCAGGAACATCATACCGGGTCGCATAATGGAAATAAAGCCGTTGGGTATAATTTTCTTCATACCACGGGAAGCGGTAATTTATAAATGCCGTGTATTCTCTATCCGTGTACGGGCGTTTAAACGTCCATGGATCACAAGGATACAGTTTGTCCAGGGAACTGTCGTACATCGAAGCCAGCAGTTCGGCCAAAACAGGTTGGTTTGTCGTGTCTTTCACGCTTACTGTCCATGTTTCGGCTTGCCCCGGACGAAGTTTGTCGCGGAATACTTCCAGTTTTACATTCAGTTTCGTATCCGGCATTTCTCTCTTTTTGTATAACGAAGTCGTTTTACTGTAAAGTTTTCCATTCCTTACCGATGTGAAAGTCATCTTCAGCTCATCGCCATATTCGTCTTTGCAAGGTACTGTAAAAGTCAGGTTGGCGTTACTCAACTTTACAAAACGCCTTTCAAACACCTGCCTGTTATTATACAGTTGATAAAGAATATACGAATCTTTTTCGGACGAACCGAATATCACTTCGGCCGGTTTGTTTTTGTCCAGGAACGGATTTTTTGTTATCAGCCATTCGTTTGTTCTTATCGGCGGTTTTTTATCGGCAAAAGAGTAAAGCACGAAGTCTTTCTTGTCGTCCACTTCATTCCCTTTGCTGTCCAACGCTACCACCTGCAACCGGTATTTACCCGAAGCCAGCGTTTTCAGTTTTGCTTTCAGTTCTGTCTGGCTTCCGGTTTTGAACGGGCGGGCCAGTATTTTATTTTGAATGGAATCGTTATCGTCCAATGCATACAGGATATATGCGCCCGACGTCTCGATATTCTGCGCCTGTAAGTTGCGGGCATTAACAAGGATATCGTAATCGCCTGTTTTCTCCATTTGTTCCGGTATATCAATATCGATAGCCATCGAAACGTTTCCTACAGTCAGCGTACAGGTGTTCGATTGCGTTTCACCGTTCATATCTGTAACTGTGGCTGTGATATTAAACGTATATATATATGTCCGCTTATCGTTGACAAGCCGCAGAAGCGCGTTGTTGTCGTCTCCGGCTTCGGGCGTAAATGTAATTTCAAACGAGCCGTCGTCATTTGTTTTCACGGTTCCGTCCGCAAATTGCAAACGGTTACCTGGCCGGTACCGGAAACTGAATTGCTCACGGGTGATGCTATACTTTACATTCGCATCTTGCAGATTGATACCGGAAAAGTTTCTGGCATAGCCTTTTAACTTCACTTCTTCGCCGAATGTATAAGTTTTGTCCACCTTGTCGAAAGTGATCTCAAATGTAGGGCGTTTATACTCTTCCACATTAAAAAAGACGGATACATTGTCTGTTTCGATATGATATGAGCCGGGAAGACCGGCTTGTGGCAAAACAAATTCGCCGGATATGGAACCGAATTCATTTGTTGTTATTTCTTTTTCGGAAACAAGGCCGTTATTCGCATTATATAATTTCACCGTATAAGTTTTGTTTGTCAAAAGTCTGGAATTGCTATCCAGCGCTATTGCTTTGAAATAAACGGTTTGTCCCGGACGGTAAATACTCCTGTCGACAAGGATACTGATGGCTTCGTTGTCATTTTGCGTATAAGACCGGTTCCACCGGTAACTGTCTGCTACCAGAGTTTCTTCGCGCAGGCAGGAATCCGCTTTTGATTCGACTTTATAAGTTGCAATATGGTAACGGGACAGGTCTGTACCGACTGTCTGATCCTTGTAAACAGCCAGTCCCGACTTGTCTGTTTCAAGAGTTGTTATCAGCTCCGGTTTGGTTTTGTTGCCGGGACCTTCATTACTGAATATCTTAACCCTGGCGTCTTTTACCGGTTTACCTGTCATGCGGTCTACCACAAGTATTTCGTATTCATCTTTGGCGCTGTTGCGAGACAATGCTGTCAGGGCGGAAACAGTAAAATCAAATGTATTGTTATACCGTTGTGTATCCGCTTTTTTTTCGTCGGCTCCCTTATCCAAATCATCTTTGGATAAACAACTGAAAGAATACTTGCCGGCAGGCAAGGCTCCCGGATCAAACGCCAGCGTGTCTTGTTGATAGGTGGTTTTGGAAGTCAGGTTTAACGGATAATCTTTCACCGGATTGTGTTTTCCGCCCTCTATTTTATACAATTTAAAGTCCGGTTTTTCTGCCAGGGCCTGTATATTCTTGTAAATCAAGGTTAACTGCACCGGATTTCCCGGATACTGCAACTTATTGCCTTTGATTCCCAGGGAGGGGTATTCCATTTCGTTCAATCTGGCTTTAAGCGCTTTTGTCCCGTATGACGCGGGATATTTATCCATGCCCTTTTTTATCCAGAAGTATTTTTTTTCGTTTGCATCGGCAGATTGCGTATTGGCGTAGAAATCTGCTATTTCATTTATAATTTCTGTGGAAGCCCCGTTATCTTCATATTTCTTTTCCAGGGCGATATAGGCGTCCAATACTTTGTCTCCAGAAAATGTACGCGAATTCCGGCTCAGATACTTGATCTTGTCAATCTCTGTAAAAACAAGGGTCGGTATCATATTCCGGCTCAACAAATCATTCATATATTGTTGATAATACTGATAAACGATTTGCCTCTTGTCGGCTCCGGCGCTTATATCGAGCTTTATATATTCATCGGCAGGCGAGATCAACTGCTCTATACCGACGCCTGCGGGAGTTGTGTCATGTTCTCCATAACCGATGTTTGCTATATTTTTTGCAATCTGAATAGCCCGTTCCATCAAGAAGTCATATAATGCAGGATAGTATTTTTGCCCGTAGTCGCCCAAGAGTATTATATCGTCATATTCTTTGGTTGTATGCGCTTTGAGCGTTGCGGCGTCTTTTACCGACAAGTCAATATTTTCGATGATCTTGTTCCTGAAGATCTTGCCGCTCCATTCTTTCATGTCTTCGGGGACAAGATCCGTCAGATCTGTACGCAGGTTTATTTGCCGCTGATTTGTGTTGTAATAGTCGACATAGAGTGTCGCCAGCATGGAATGCAGCAATGACTTTTCGGCGGCGTTATCCGTTTGTGACGCCAAATCCTGCAAGTCGGAGAAAATCCCTTCTCTGCACTGACTGTCAATTTGCCTTTTATATTTATTCCTGTATATGATCGCTTTGATTATCTGGGTATTATTCTTGTCGGCAACGGCCTTTTGTAAAATATTGTCCACAGATTTTGCAGCCGATTGCGGAAGGCTTTGCCGCTCGTAATCCTCTACCTGGTTCCAGTCGCTTTCATATTTGTTATTTGATGTCTGCGCCGTCATGCCGATACTTGATAGAAACAACAGGCTGATTAATAATTGCTTTTTCATGCGTATATAATTTGTTTTTTTAATGGTCACAAGGAACTCGCAGCATATTGGCTCCGTCGAACGTTGTTTCATGCTCTTTGGCGTTACTTTTGCATGCTCGTTTCATATCATTATATTTTGCGTATTTTACCAAATTGTATTATAGACGGATTTTTGACGCGATATTCATAAAAGAAAGAGTTAACGATTTAAAAAGAAGCCTGGTAACGGGCTTACTTACCCGCATACATTCCCAGCCACACGGCGCAAATACCCAGCACGCAACTGGATATTGTGTAAACAAGGGCCATTGCCATGTGATTGTTGTTTGCCAGTGCCAACGTTTCACCGGCGAATGTGGAAAATGTAGTGAAGCCTCCGCAGAACCCGGTCATAAGCAGCAACCGCAAGTTGTTTGCAGAAATCAGGTTCGCAAACAAACCGATGCAGAAACACCCCAGTATGTTGATAATGAATGTGCCTGCCGGAAACAGGAATGGCTCTATCCGCGTTACCAATACCGAAACGAGATAGCGCATGACGCTACCCGCTGCTCCTCCTGCTCCGACTAAAAGAATCTGTTTTAACATGTTTCAAATTTACAGAATCATTTTCAGAGCCGGTTTGAAATTTCCATAAAAATTTTTATTGCAGAAATTCCGGAATGACTTTTCGCTGTAAAGATTCCAAATTCCATTGACCTTGCATGTAATCCCCATAATTTGAAAGTACGCCTTGCCGGTGTTTCAGAAACCGGATAACAGAGCAACATATAAAAAAACAGGCCGAAAAACCTGTCTCTTTCCATGTTGTCAGACTCTTGTTTCAGTGGCCGGCGCAATCACAGCTTGAATTGCAGCAGCCTGCTTCCGCCATTTCCTTTTCATCACCGCAATCGCAAAAATCATCATTATCATCACCGCAACCACAGCCGCAACCGCAACCTCCCTGTGGAGCAAATAACGCGGCTATTTCTTCGGGTGTAGATTCCCTGACGGCAAGCACTTTGCCCGAGAAATTCAAAGTTTCGCCAGCCAAGGGGTGATTGAAGTCCATTTTGACAATATCATCGTTTATCTCCACAACCGAACCGCTCAACCGGTTGCCGTTCGAGTCCGTCATCGGCACCATATTACCTTCGAAGATCACTTCTTCATTCAGTTTTCCATCCTGTTCGAATATATGGCGTGGAAGGTCTACCAATGCTTCATCGTCATATTCCCCGTATGCTTCATCCGGAGCAAGCACAAAATCGAATGCGTCGCCTTCTACCAATCCGTCAAGATTTTTCTCGAAAGCCTCAAGCATCGAGTTGGTTCCGTAGATAAATTCGAGCGGAGTTTCGGCTGTTGCCCTTTCCATCAGTTCGCGTTCTTCACCTTCACCCACATTGAGATCATAAGATAGAGAAACAAATTTATTTGTTGAAATTTTCATTTTTAAGTATTTGTTTATTTGTATGTTCATTAATGACCAAAGTCTGTTGAAACTCTTTTATTTATTTTTTTGAAGGCGCCAATCGCGCCTGATATCGCTGAAAACAATTTTCTTAACCAATTTGTCTTGTTTTCACGGCCTTTTTAAGATTATCCAGCGCTTTTTGGATATTGGCCAAAGGCGTACCTGCATTCAGGCGCATATAACCTTCGCCTCCCTGTCCAAACATCGTACCGTCGTTAAGCGCCAGTTTAGCGTCATTTACAAACAATGAAACCAGTTCGGTCTGCGATAATCCAAGTTCCCTGCAATCAAGCCAAACAAGAAAAGACGCCTGGGGCAACATCACTTTTATACGGGGAATATTCTTTTTCAGATATTCGTCTACAAAGGTAATATTTTTCCGGATATAATCCTTCGCTTCATCCAGCCATTCGCTACCATGTTCATAAGCCGCTTGCGCGGCCAGATAAGCAAAAATATGGCCTTCTTCAAGTTCGCTGCCGGCCAGGTAAGCATTGAATTTTTCCCTTGATTCCTTGTTGGGTATGATGGAATAGGAACTTACAATACCCGCAATATTAAATGTTTTGCTTGGCGCCATAAAGGTTATGCTGTTTTGGGCGGCCTTTTCCGATACGCAGGCAAAGGGAGTATGTTTGTGAGGAGTAAAAGCCAGATCGGAGTGAATCTCGTCAGAGATGACAAGGATATTGTTGTCATAACAGATTTCGGCGATATCTGCCAGCTCCCGGCGAGTCCATACCCGTCCGCCCGGATTGTGCGGGTTGCAAAGAATCAGCAGGCGGCACTTGGAGTCAATGGCTTTCTTCAGGCCGTCTAAATCCATATTATATTGTCCCGCTTTCAGTACCAGCGGATTATCTACTACCCGGCGGTGATGCAAGGCCGGTATAATGCGGAACGGATGATATACCGGCGGCTGGATAATGACTTTCTGATCTTTGGCGGTGAAGCAGTCAATAACAAAAGCTATGCCTTTTACTATACCGGGAACAAAGGTCAGCCATTCCTGCTCTGTCTTCCAGTCATGTTTTTTATCCACCCAGTTGATTATCGCATCATAATATGCCTGCGAGGCGCAGGTATAACCGAAAATACCATGTTTCGCCCTTTCTATAATAGCCTCCGTGATAGCGGGAGGAGACAGGAAATCCATATCCGCCACCCACAACGGAATAAGGTCGGGATTGCCGTAACGGGGACCCAGTGCATCGGTTTTAAGAGCATTGGTACCCTTGCGATCGATTATCTCGTCAAAATTGTATTTCATTTTTATCTTAAAAGTAATGAAAGTGCAAAAGTATGAAAATAAAGGGATATAAAAGATCATACGCCTGTAATTTAATTGGCGAATGTGTATGGTAGCCCGAAGGGCCTGATTTTCATAACCGCAGGTTACTCGCATTGAAGCCCTCCGGTCTTTCCCTCTCGTCTCCCTGCAAAAAAAGCGTGTCAGGATGCGTTTAAAAAGGTTTTGTAAATCGAAGATCCGGCAAATATTTACTAATTTTGAAGCCGTTAAATTGATTACGGATGATCCTTTTTTTCAATCCCGGCCATGAAACTGCTGTACAAAACAGTTCGCCATACTATACGGCTCCCGCGAATGTAGCGACCATGCGGCAGGAACTTTCTTTTTTGCCGGCCTGGTATGGAGTCGGCAGCGATTTGGTACTGACCGACAAAAAAATTGACGGGAAATACCATGACTTTCTATTAAAGAACCTGCCGTCTTTACCAAAACCCGTAACGAAAGAAAGTCTTCCCTGCCATCCGGAGGCAGAAGTGTCATTATGGGGAATATCGCCGCAAGCCATACATTATTTCAGCGAAATAAATAAAGAATATGGTACAAGCCTGAGATTGCCGGAGTGGAACGAAGCATATATCTATCTCAATAGCAGGCAGGCGGCACGCGATTGTTTAACCGAACTGGCCGGTAATATATCCGGGATATCCGGTAATATTAGCCCCGTATTCTACAACAGGCTTGAAGATATTGAAGAAGCGGTAAACAATTCGTCCCGGCAATTATTGGCAAAAGCGCCTTATTCTTCATCGGGCAGGGGACTGTTGTGGCTGCCCCCAACCGGATTGACGCGTACCGAGCGGCAGATAATGCATGGCATACTAAAGAAACAGGGCAGCGTATCCATAGAAAGGGCGCTGGACAAGCAGACCGATTTCGCGATGGAATTTATATGCGACGGGCAGGGAGATATTGAATTTGCCGGCTATTCTTTGTTCTACACCAGTCACAAAGGGGCATATCTGGGAAACTGTCTGGATTCGCAAGAGCATATTATGTATGAACTTGCAAAAGGGATACCCCTGCATCTTCTGGAAGAAACAAGGCTCGGACTAACCGCGATTTTAAAAGAAAAGTATTCCCGCGTCTATAAAGGTTGCATCGGTGTGGATATGCTTGTATACAAAGAAGAGGAAGAATACAAAGTACATCCCTGTCTGGAGATAAACATGCGGTACAATATGGGGTATTTGGCCTTGAAGCTTTTCGAAAACCACATCGATCCCCTGTCTCACGGTCATTATCATCTTGACTTCAGCTCCAAAGAAGGCGGGATCTATAACAGGCACAAACAGATGGAGACGCAATATCCTGCCACATTCAAAAACGGCAGGCTTGCAAAGGGTTATCTTCCTCTCTGCCCTGTAGGTTTCGATAGCAAGTATTGGGCATACGCAATCGTTGACGCCAGAAAGAACGCTTATTTGCAAAGTCTTAAGAAATCCTCGACAATACTTTCGTCCATACCCGATTCTCTGGCTTTCAGAAAATCCTCTTTGGCTAACCGCTTTTCGTATTGAGCCAGCCTCAACTGCCCTCTCAGTATATAAACAGGAGCTTCGTCATATCCCAGTTCCAGCGCTTTTTTAATATCGCTGTCCGTGGCAGCCGGCCTGTTCAGTCTCAGATAACATTCAGCCCGGTTGTAGTATAGACCGGCATTCGACTTGTGTTTGTAAATCAGGTCTGTGTAGATTTCTTCGGCTTCTTTCCATTCCGCCCTGCGTTTTTTTATGGCGGCCAGCCCCATTTTTCCGTTCAGGTTTTCAGGATATATTTCTATGATCTTCCCGAAATCCTCTTCTGCGGCCAAAAGGTTCTTGTTGGTTATGTAAATCAGGCCTCTGCGGTACAATGCTTCCAAATCTACCGGGTTGGTTAAAAGAATTGCATTATAATCTTTCAGTGCATCGTCAAACCGGTCCATCTCGCAATAGAGTGCAGCCCTGCTGTGCCGGATGAAAGGAACATTCGGGTACTTTTCGATAGCTACATTATATGAAATCAAAGCTTCTTCATATTGCCCCAGATTGCGTAGTATGGTTCCCAGATTCACCATCAGCATGGGATTGTTCGGATTGGCAGGCTCTTTTCGCAGGGCGGCTTTCATTGCTTGCCCGGCAGCGGCAAAATCATTCTGTTGCACATGGTCCATAGCACGGTTTACCATATCCTCGTATGTCTGGGCGGCCGAATCGAGCGTAAGGCAAACGCTAAACAGAAACAGAAATATTTTTTTCATCAACTGATATTCATTTGGATATTCTATCAACAAATGTACATCTTATAAACCGGTTTAATAAAAACATATTGCCTAAAAAGAATTAAACTAAAAATCAAGAATGAGGAATTAAGAATGAAGAATGAGGAATTAAGAATGAGGAATTAAGAATTAATGAGGTTGGGGGGACTCCCGTTGCTCTACGAGGTTGTTTTGTTGGAAAAAATCAGGTGGAAACGAGGTTTTTTACCGTTTTGCGGCGTGGCGTTCTTCCTGGTTTTCAAGGAAATTCTTTGTGATACACTTTGCGCCCTTTGTGTTAATGAATTTAGCCGGAGGCGTCTCCAATTTGCAAAAAATCATTGGCCGTCATCGTTTTAAACCATTGTATCACTGCACGCAGGGCGCCCCGGCGTCGAATATACCCTTCAATACAATAGCGGCGTCAGAACGGATACCCCACCGCTATATGCCACGCTGTATTCTTTTTAACTTTAAAAGGTTCTAATACAGGCCATTTCCTTATATTCGGGTCGTTTGACGGGTTGTAAGCCTTCCATCCGCAATCGAGACGGATAAGCACATAGTCGAAGTCGAAGCGCAGGCCAAGCCCCCATGCGACAGCTATTTCCTTGTAAAACTTGCCGGCTTTGAAACAGCCTTCCTCTTGTTTCTCATATTCCTTTATAGTCCAGATATTTCCGGCGTCGACAAATGCTCCGAGTTCCAAAACCCAAAATAGCTTGCTACGGTATTCGATACTGGCGTCGAGGCGTATATCGCCCGAATGGTAATAGAAGTTATCCCTGTCATTGATGTTCTCTGTCGGCTTAAAATAGTATGATCCCGGCCCCAATTCCCTGATAGACCACCCTCTCACACTATTCGCCCCGCCGGAAAAAAAACGCTTTTGTATCGGTATCTGTTCGTTGTTGCCATACGGGTAGGCAATACCTCCTCCGGCATGCCATGCAAAAGAGTTCTTTTCGTCTACCTGGTAGGTTTTACTGTAATCGATAGTACCTTTGACATATTGGGCAAAATTTGTTCCGAACACTTGCCTCGATCCCATTTCGTTGGGTTTTGCTTTTGCAATGGACGCCGCAAGGGAAAGCAGATTGCCTGCTGTTTCCACAGACGCCCGCAAAGAATAGACAGGCTGGTTTCGCCTGTTGGGAACGGCTACATTCGACCTGGAGAATGTATAGCCCATGCTTACGATAAAATGGTCATTGAAACTATATTGCTGCGCCGCAGCAGACAGATTGTCATAAAACGTGGAATTCAGGGAACTTTGTGGCAAATGAACATAGCTGATGTCTATCAGGTCGAATATATGCCTGTTTAAAGACAAGCGGCGATCCTGCCATATATACTTGACTCCGCCCGATAATACGGAACGGGTGAAAAAGCCCGGCCTTTGCTGGAAGGTATAACTGCTGCTGAACTGTGTGGAAGCATGTATGCTGCGCTTGAAATCCTGTTTGAGGAACGGGAATATAAAACGGGGATATGTAAGGGAGGCTTCTCCTCCAATCTCAAAATAATTTTCAGAGAAACTTGAAAAATCAGGAGTAATAGCCTCGTATGCACCCCGCAACCGGACATTAAACAATTCCGACCCTTTAAACGCGTTTCGGTGCAGATAACCCATTCCCGCGCCCACGCCAAAAAATCCGCTCGAATTGGTACCTTCCACTTCCGCCGAGATCCCCTGTCTTTTATCCGGTACGCAAGTGATTATGCAGCGTAGATCGGTGGAGTCGTTTTCCCATGCGATATTTACGTTTTTAAGTATCCGCAGTTGCGACAGTGCGTTGTATGTCATTGCCGTCATGGTTTCATTATACAAACTGCCCGGAGTGATATAGCAATTATTGAGTATAACGCCCGGTTTGATATATTCTCCCCGGGAACCGTACTTGATCCTGTAACCGTTTTTTTCATACATTTTCGTTTCCTGATACTGGCTCAGGTTTCCGTCTTCCAATGGATTATAGTCCACATACAGTTCCACGCTTTTCACCCTGTACTGGCGATGGGGCGCAGTGGTAGCCTGTTCACCGGAACCTCCTCCCCGAACAAACGGATATATGGCAAGATCCAGATCCACTTTATTCCTGCCTTGTGTGGTATCGGCCTCGTATCCTATATGCTCCTTGTTAAAAGCATAGTAGCCGATCCTTCTCAACAAAGAAGTGATGCGGTTCCTTTCCTGCTCGAGCATATCAAGGTCAAATACGGAATTTTTCTTTACAAGGCTGTTTCTATACAGTATCGTATCCATATCGGGCGGAGGCGGTATCATTCCATTCCTGTACTGCGTCCCGCGTGAAGGAAGAGCTGTCAGTACCGGATTGGACAGGATGCTGTCGTTCACATCTATTTTATAATTGGATATTCTATAAGGTTCTCCGGCTTTTATGTCATAAGTTATTTTTGCCTTTTTCCTGTTCAAGTCGACGACAGGGGTGACCTTTGCGTTCAAATATCCTTTGTTGGTCATGATTCGTTTCAGATTATTCACAGTCTGGTGTACCAGCGTACTGTCATACAACACAGGCGGGTCGCCCGCATGTATCAATGTGCGGTTGATCCATTTGGTTGTGTCTTTTCCGGCAAGATTATAGATAAAAAGCGGTAGCTTAAAGATCGAGAAAGTTTTGAAATTGGGCTTCTGCTTGATGTAAGTTTCCATTTCATAAGCCGGCATTACCTTTCTGTCGCTTTTCACGATAGCGTTCTCCAACAAATATTCTCCGTCAGGAACAAATTTGGTGGAACTGCAGGATTGGATGAAGCCGGTGCAAATGCCGATTATGAGCGCAGAAATTGTTGTTTTATATTTCATCGGATAACTAACAAGTACAATATTTATCAAATAAACGGTAAATTTAGGGTTTTAATTGTTTCTTTTTGTAGTTTTGTTATTAAAAGAATGAAAACCGGTCTTTAAAAACCGGAGTAGAATTTGGTTTTAACAGCATTACTAAAATGAGCCTGGGCAAAAACAAATTAAAATATATCCGCTCGCTGAAAGATAAAAAATTCCGGGACAAACATGGAACTTTTATCGCCGAGGGGAATAAACTGGTAAGTGATTTACTACTCTGTATGAAATGCCGGTTGCTGGTTGCCATTCCCGGTTTTTTATCGAAACTGGATGTTGCGGGCGTAGAAGAAGTGATAGAAGTGAGCGGGAGTCAACTGGCACAGGCAAGTTTTCTGAAAAATCCGAATCAGGCGCTTGCTGTTTTCTATCGACCGAAAGAACAGGAAAAGATAAATATCGACAGCCAGCTCGTATTGGCTCTCGACGGAATACAAGACCCCGGTAATCTGGGTACAATAGTACGTTTGGCTGACTGGTACGGCATAAAACACATATTTTGTTCACATGATACCGCTGACGTTTATAATCCGAAAGTAGTGCAGGCGACGATGGGTGCGCTGGCGCGGGTTGCGGTTCATTATGCGGATTTAGCCGGTTTTCTGGATAATAACAAACATATTCCGGTTTACGGGACATTGTTGGATGGAAAGAGTATGTATGAACAGGATATTACGTCGCACGGGATCATTGTAATGGGTAACGAGGGTAAGGGTATTCGCCCCGATATAGAAAAACGGATCACAGGGAAACTGTATATTCCCAATTATCCCGAAGGCAGTATTACCTCCGAATCGTTGAATGTGGCGATAGCTACTGCGATAGTATGTGCAGAATTCAGAAGAAGAAACAGATAAGGGTATTTTAAAAACGCATGACTGCGTCGATTTTGGCTTTGCCGATTTTCAATTCAATTCAATTCAAATTGTCGCACTGCAAGAAAATCCATTTAACACAAAGGGTGCAAAGCGTATCACAAATGGCGCAAAGCATTTCCTTTGCATTCTTTGCAGATTTTGCGGATTCTTTGCGTTAAAAATTTTGGAATACATCCGTTCAACCTTTGTCGGGGCATAGCCGTCAGGTTAAGGAGGTCTCATTCCTGATAACCGGCGACTGTCTCTTTTCTGAAATGCGTCGCCATATTCTGCATTGCAATCGCAAATTTTGTTTGTCAGTGAGATACGAGTCTGCAGATATAGCATTTAATATAATTTAAAATAAATATCAGGATTTAATTACTAAATTTGCGACTCAATGAGTAAAAGAAAGTATTTGATGTTTCATTTCAAAATCATAACCAACAACTGTAGTTATGCATGGATGGACAATAAAACAGGCCTGAAGCTTTAGAAAACAATCGAAAGTTCTTCTATAGAAAAAAGATAAGTGAAATGAGAGTATTCAAGTTTTTTTTCAGTCTTATTATGTTTTTTACTGTATTTGCACCGGTGAGCGCCCAAAATACGGGTAATGCCGGAGCCAATAAAGACAGTCTGCTGAACAAGATAACAGATATAAACGCCAGACTGAAAGAAATTTCAATCAGAGATACGACAAAAGGATTTTCGGCTCCTCTGAAAATCGACACCGCATATATGTACAAGATACACAGGGCGAACCTGCAACCTCCCAGAGATGAAAACGGATTGTTGATAGTTAAACGGGACTGGGTTCCTTTCGACCATTACAAATCATTCAAGGATACCGTCATTTTCGAGCCGGCTTTTCTTCCGGTCGTTTTTGACGGAAACATTCTCCCTTCACAATTGGATCTCGGGCCGAAAGATACTGCAACCGTTCAATCGAAGCCATTTCATTTGATATCGCCCGACAGCACATTCGCTCCGATGCTCAAACGTGCGGAAAAGATAGAGGCTATGAGGCGGATGTATTACATGAACAATCCTCAACGGATAAAGTTGAATGCACTGGAATTTAAGGGCGCTTCCGTTATCAATGAAAAAGTGGTAGAACAGAGAAACCCCTGGAAAGAATTGATAACTGCCGATAATCCTGTGGAATTAAATACTCCGGAAATAGAAAAAATAAGGATCAAGCCTGTATACTGGATCAAAAACGGCTCTCATAAACTGGATTTGAGCCAAAATGGTTTTTCCGACAACTGGTCGGGGGAAAACAACTTTAATATATACAGTGAACACAAGGCTAATCTGAATTACAAGAAAAACAAGATATATTTCAATAACCAGCTAGAATGGAGGCTTAGTATCCAACAGATGAAGGCCGATACGGTGAATAAAGTGAACATCTTGGATGACTTGTTCAGGACATACAGTTCTTTCGGTGTAAATGCATTCAAAAACTGGTCATATTCATCGAATCTGGAAATGAAAACGCCCTTGTTTAACAGATATAATGTAAATGATCCGAATAAAGTAAGACAACGCGCTTTTTTGTCTCCGTTCGAACTGAATCTCGGGGTGGGTATGCGATATTCCAAAGAAATAGTATCCAAAGCCGATAAGTACAGAAAATTTAATATAACCGCAGATATTTCAGTGTTATCCCTCAACTATAAATATGTAAAGAGCGACACGGTTGAAGAAACCTGGTTTGGTATAGAAAAAGGCGATAAAGCTAAAACGGAATATGGTTCTACATACAATCTGAATGCCAGCTATAGCCGGAACAGGTATACAAACTTTACTTCCCGTCTGAAATATTTTACGAATTATGAGAGAGTTTATATGGAATTGGAGAACTCGATGAATTTCAAGCTCAACAGTTATTTCAGCGCCTCTCTTTACTTGTATGTAAAGTATGATGATAATATTCCGTATGACAGAAAAGATACCAAATGGGGATATTTTTCGTATTATCAAAGAATCGGGTTCGGCCTGTATTACAGCTGGTAAGAATATTTTCAGGCTAACCTGTTTCTAATCAGCAAGTAGAATGAATTGCAAAAGTTTTTTATTTATTAATACCGTTTTTATTTGGAGTGTCATAATAAAATGTATACTTTTGCACTCACAATATCGCGGGGTGGAGCAGTGGTAGCTCGCCAGGCTCATAACCTGGAGGTCATCGGTTCGAATCCGGTCTCCGCAACTCGCAAGAGTGAAGATCCTTTGCTGAAAAGGGTTTTCGCTCTTTTTGATTTTAAACACAGGGGGGCTGTTACGGTTATGCCTGTCGGGCCAAGGCTGAAAGCCTTTTATATCCCGGCCCGGCATAACATGCCGGGTGAAATGAATATTACGTCCTGTAAAATATCAGTTATTACCGTCTGAAAGGTTACTGGCGGGATATGCAACGTGATGCCGTTTTGCATTTGTTCCAACCCGATGTTTATTTTGAAGACGTCGTCGAACGTTATAATTTTGATCGCCTGTTGCGCGTTATTCTCTTCGAGGCTGTTGAACAGATAGAAATAGCCCTGCGTACAAAAATGATATAAAACGTTTCACTTTCACTTCCGTTTCGGTATCCCGTTGTTTTCAACAGCTGCTCTGCAACAGTTCCTTATGCAAATAAAGTTTCGTGAATAATCTCTCCCACGGTTGGGTGCGGGAATACTGTTTTGCGGAATTCATCTGCCGTGAACCCCTTTTCTATAGCGATACCCGCAATAACAATGAGTTCCGATGCGGGATTTCCCAATATATGGCAACCGATTATCTTTCCATCTTCTCCTGCTATCAGTTTACACATGCCATTGCCCGCTTCGTTTTCAGCGACAAAGCGTCCGGAGTATGCCATCGGTAATTTAAAGACAGTGTGTTTTATACCTTTGGCGGTAAGTTCTTCTTCCGTTTGTCCGGTTCCTGCTATTTCAGGATTGGTATATACTACTCCCGGAATGGCTTTATAACTCATCCTGTCAGTTTTGCCAAGGATATGATTTACAGCTACTTCTCCTTCGCGAACGGCAGTGTGCGCAAGCAGCGAGTGTCCTGTGATATCGCCACAGGCATATACAGACGGATGAGACGTCCTCATAAATTCGTCTACTTTGACCCCGTTGCGGAACAGTTCGATATTCAGTCTGTCCAGATTCAGGTTTGCCGTCACCGGTCGCCTGCCTGTGCTTAACAGGATCTGTGTTGCTTCGACCGACGATTGTTCGCCGTCTTTTTCTATAATTACCCGGCCGTCTTTTACTTCCACTACCTTTGTACCGAGGTGAAAATCAATGCCTTTTTTCGTGTATTCGGCGCGGAGCATGGCCGATAACTCTTTGTCCATAGCGCCGAGTATTTCGGGCAGCATCTCTATAACGCTGACTTTTACTCCCAGGCTATTAAAAAACGAAGCAAATTCCACGCCAATAACCCCGCCGCCGATAATGGCAAGAGATTGCGGCGTTTCTTTGTTGTCCAAGGCTTCTTTCGATGTCCAGTAATCGCAGGTATCCAATCCCTTGACGGGCGGAATTATTGTCTCGGAGCCTGTGCAAAGCAAAACGTATTTCGCTGTGTATGTTTCGTTGTCGTGGCCAAGCAGTATATTCCGGTTTTTATCTTCGCCGACAAGATATACTTCTTCGTTGACGATTTCCACTTCGTGGGCTGCCATTTTTTGTTTAATCCCGGCAACCAGCTTCCGGACGGTTTTTTGTTTACGGGCGATTATCTTACTCAAATCGAAGCCCGGCCGCCCTTCTGTCGATATTCCGTATTTGGTTGAATTTTTGATATTATCCAGCATTTTGGCTGAATACAGCAGTGTTTTGGTAGGGATACATCCCTCGTTAAGGCAGACTCCGCCTAAAGCGTTTTTTTCAAATAAAATGGTTTTTAATCCGTTTGCGGCTGCTCTTTCGGCAGCAGTATATCCGGCAGGGCCTCCGCCGATAATGGCAATGTCGTATAGCATGGTTATGAATTATAAGTTACGGGTATAGTTACGGGTTGCAAGAGTTACGGGTCGTTTCGCGCCATTGGCGCATTGCCTTGTCTGCTTGCTTGCCGGTTAAATTCATTTTTGATTCTTGATTAATTCCGGATACGATTCTGTAATGAACCGGTCTGTATGGTCGCAGAATTCTTTTAGTTCCGCCGGGTTAAAGCCGTCTTTCCGCCATTTATCGATCATTTTGCCGGCGTTTTCCAATATTCTGTCTTCTATCGGCTTGATCTTTTGCATAATCCCGTTTTGGTCGGAAGAGACAAGAGCGGCAAGGTCGATATAGTCTGTACCCTCGCCCCGCGTGACGGGGAAAAGCTGTTTTTTCAGTTGCAACGACCAGTCGCATAGCTTTGCATTACCCGTATGATCGGCCAGAAGGACGGATGGATAATGATTTTGTTTATTCAGCCATACAGGTATCGCAACGGCTGTAAGCGGAGAACCCAGTATCGTCCACATTGCAGTAAGGGCAGGGGCTTCTTTTTCTTTTATTCCCTGCACGACTATGACCGATGATGTACTGTAACGGGGAATAAAATCCCTGAAAGGGACATACACCCGTTTATTCGCATTTGCCGGCATATTATCATACAGGTTAACGCCGGTCAGTCCATGTGTCAAATGGCGGGACACATCTTGCAGCAGGAACCGGCAGGTAAGAGAATTTGACAATGAAGCCCGATAGAACAAAGGCTCGGCCGCCTGATAACGGCTTATCCCCTTGTCGCGTTCCCTGTCGCCGGAAAAAGAATAATTGGTGCGGACAATATATCCGAGAGGCGCGATACCGGCATCGTTTGCATCAAATTTTTTATATGTATGATCGCCTGTTTCGTAATAAGCGGCGCCTCCCTGCGCATCTATCACTCCGAAGTTGGCGCTCACATACATCGGTTTTGGCAACGAATCCAGCAAGCGCTCGAAATCGGCAAGGGTAGCGCAATGTTGCAGCGCCAGTTTCATAACGGCGCCTTCCAGTTCGTCTTTGCCCGCTTCGTCGGGATTCAGATTATAGGAAGCTGAATTCATAATGGCAAATCCGGCAGAGTTATAACCGCCCCAGACCTCTTTGCCTTCTTTGTCCACACTGTTTACAATACCGATATAACTGTACTTGCCATCGGTAAAATGCATCAGTTTGTTTTGCAGGTTATCCGTATCCCTGTGTTTGTAGAGTAAAGGGCGGCCGTCGGCGGTATATTTTCCGGAAATGATGGCCGTAGTACAGGCTAAAGCCGGAAAAGATACAGTTAATAAAAGAAAAAGAATGAATTGTGTCCGCTTCATGTTTATTTTAATTTATTCCTGTAAAGATAATATTTTATTCTTTATAAATCATCTTTTTGGTCATACCCCCGTCTATAACAATATTCTGCCCGTTGATAAAATTATTCTCCGGCTGACAAAGGAAGAGGCACATGCCTGCAATATCTTCGGGTACGCCAACTCTGTTGGACGGGTGTTGCTCATGGTCAACCGGACGCAATATCCCGTAATGTCCGGTATCTATCCAGCCCGGACTGATGCAATTCACGGTGATATTATATTTGCTCAAAGAAATAGCCAGCGCATGGGTGAGGGATACAATCCCGCCTTTCGATGCGGCGTATGCTTCCGAATCGGGTTCGCTCATCAGGTAGCGGGTGGATGCGACATTGACGATGCGCCCGTAATTCTTTTTTAACCTGCTTGCCGAGCGGCGCTTTGCCAATAATCCGGCTGTAATAAATGCAGGGCGGAGGTTGGTATTCAGAACCTTGTCGAACTCGCTGACCGGCATATCCAGTATGGAGCCGAACCGGCTGACTCCTGCATTGTTTATGATTATATCCATATCTCCCTTTTGATCAAGTATGGCCGTAATCGCGTTGGTTAATTCTCTTTTGTCCGATACATCGGCCTTTACAAATGTGCACTTGTAGTCTTTCAGTTCATCGCAGAGTTGCTTCCCTTCTTTTTCGGCTATATCGCAGAATACGACCTCGGCTCCTGTCCGGCAGAAAGCAGTGACTATGGCTTTGCCTATTCCCTGCGCGCCTCCGGTGACGAACGCGACTTTATTTTCCATCGTGTTTTTCATGATTTTGCGAAATTATATTAATCCCTTTATTGTTTCCACAAGCCCGTTCCATTTGCTCTCCTCTATCTTGGCCCCGATATCCTCTATGACATTCGCAGCCAGTAAGGTACCGATTTGTCCACAGACAGAAAGCGGGCAGTTATTTATCAGTCCATAGATAAAGCCTGCGGCATACAGGTCGCCGGCTCCTGTTGTATCCACACAATTTGCTTTAAGCGCGGGGACGAATATTTTTTTTTCTCCCTGCTGAATCCATGAACCTTTTGCCCCTGTCTTTACAATCGCGATACCTGTTTGTTTAGCCAGTGCGGACACTGCGCTTTCGGGGCCGAGATTGAGGAGGGCTTTGGCTTCCTCTTCGTTTGCAAAAATAATGTCCACGTACAGAGGGATGATTTCGAGCAGGAAACCGCGGTTGGCTTCCACTACATTGTAACTGGCCGTATCCAGTATTATTTTTGCTCCGGCTTCTTTTGCCAGTATGACGGCTTTTTTTATCAGGTCGTGGCTTTGTACCAGATAGCCTTCAATGTAAAAGTAATCGTAACCGTTGAAGTCCTCTTGATGTAATTCGCCGGCATTAAGCAGGGCTGCCGCGCCCAGATATGTGCCAAACGTACGCTCCCCGTCTTTGGAGATAAATGTGGACGCTACACCCGAAGCTTCGTTCACTTCCGTGAGGTGTGATTTCACATGATGTTTTTTTAAATCCTCCTTGTAATATTTACCATAGAAATCGGAGCCGATACGTCCCAGAAAGCCGGTTTCAATACCGGTATCGGCAAGCCCGACGATTGTGTTGGAAGCAGAGCCTCCGGAAACGATCCTTTTGTCAAGTTTGTTAATTTCTTTGGTTATTGTTTCCAGCTTTGCTTTGTCGACCAGTTGCATGCTGCCTTTCGGTAATCCGAGGATATCCAGTGTTTTATCGTTCTCTATCACGGCTAAAACATCCACAAGGGCGTTGCCCATTCCAAGTACTTTTGTCATTCTTCTTTATTTTTTTTGTAAAGATATTGCATAATTCAGAAATAAGACCTATTTTTGCGTCGCTTTTGATGTAGAAATACTCTTCCTTAGCTCAGTCGGTTAGAGCATCTGACTGTTAATCAGAGGGTCCTTGGTTCAAGTCCAAGAGGAAGAGCAAATCCGAAAGGATTCTATCCCTCAAAAGTATATTCTTCCTTAGCTCAGTTGGTTAGAGCATCTGACTGTTAATCAGAGGGTCCTTGGTTCAAGTCCAAGAGGAAGAGCATCTAAATAGAGGCAGTTGCGATATACTCGTGGCTGCCTTTTCTCTTTTGGAACATGCAATTTGCATACAAACCGGGGGATTCTATGAAAATGGAAGAACAAAATGACTGGGTTTTTATTCTTGTTTTTCCTTACAAAAGCAGGGAGAGGGTAGAGTCTATCACCGCCCACGAATGAAAATAAAACAGTTAGGAAGAAGGTCTGGTAACTACTCCGGGGTAAAACGAATTGATTTACAAATATTTATCTCGATTCATATTTTGATGTTCAATGTAGACTTGAATTGTATGTTACATATAATCAATGAATTATAAAATTAACGTTCAAATGTGATTGATTTTTCTTGATTGGTATTTATGTTTATATAAAGGAACCGGATAGTTACATATTTTTCATAAAACTCCACTTTTGCCTGTGAATGAATTTGAAGTGTGTTTTTTACATTCGTTTCTTTTTCATTATATTCAATAGCTTTCATGATGAATAATGATAACATCTAACTTTCCTTGCAATAAGTTTTCTCCTAAAGGAATTGTTGCTGAATAATATGACGATTATATATTATAAATATCTGTTTTACAATATATTAAAAATCATAACGGTAAATTTAATTCATCACAGTTTCCAAGTCTCTCCAAACGGCAAGTTCTACCGCGTTGATTCGTAAGATTTTTCGGCGTGCATATTACAGAGACTAACCCGAGATTATTTATCCAACTCCTTTTTAAGCATTTCATAGATCTCTTGCCACGATTTAAGATAGAGTTTAGCGTCAGTATCGGCAAGTTGCGTAGATGTAGCCGAAGAATAGAAAATGTCCGGGGCTTCCATTTCGTCAATTTGCAAATCAAGCATCAATTGTTCAACGAGCAACTCGCTAATGCTTTCGATAGAGAAATTTATATCTATTTGTGGCTTGTATTCGAGCATTAATAGTGAGTCCGCTGTACAAAAACAAATCTGGTGGGTAGGCTCTGAATGAACGAGAGATTCAAGGAAAACTTTCCTTGAAATTTTCCTATTCACATATAGCGTAATGTGTCGGGAAATTTTATCGTCTGCAACAGGCTCTTCTATTATATCGTAAGCATGTGCAGGAATGTACAGTGTGGGTATGATAGAACGGGCGGACATTGCTTAACCTCGTTTCCACCTAATTTTCTTAACAAAACAGTACCTTGGTAGCCAATGAGTTACCCCCCAAACCAAAACCTCATTATTTTTTTAACTCTTTCATTATTAATTATTTGCCGATAAAATTTAAAGCGCCTTTCGTATTCTTGCATATGTATTTATTTTGTGGTATGGCGTTCTTCCTGATTTTCAATACATTCCATTTTTATATACTTTATTTTTAATGAGCTAATGAGTCCCCTATCATTTTCATGCAGCACGGATTATAGTAACATGGGGAGTGCGGTATTTCAATTGAGGCAGGTATGAAAAAAAGATGTATTTTGCAAAAAAAAGATTTTGTGCCACGGAAACCGAACATACCCTGGTGTTTTTACACCCATAATGAGGGGGATGTTACATAAGAGGTTGGGGGGGACTATATGATTCCATAGCTGAGGTTGTTTTGTTGGAAAAATGAGGTGTAAATGAGATTTTTCACCATATATATTCCATGCACGGTATAAATATTGAATTTAAAAAAGGCCAAGCCCTGTAGAGCTTAGCCTCTGTTTTATATTGACAGTTCTATATCAGCACCTTGTTATGCTAACGATTTGATGTGAGCAGCTAATTTTGATTTTAAGTTATTCGCTTTATTTTTGTGGATAACATTCTTTTTAGCTAGGCGGTCAAGCATGGAACATACCGAAGGATACAATTTTTGCGCTTCGTCCTTGTCTGTCAATGCGCGGAGCTTCCTCACCGCATTACGGGTTGTTCTTGCTGAATATCTATTTCTCAAGCGTCTTACTTCTGCTTGTCTGATTCTTTTCTCTGCTGATTTATGATTTGCCATATTGACTAATCTTTTTTATAGTTTATTTTTATTTTGTAGCCCATAGGGGAGTCGAACCCCTCTTTCAAGAATGAAAATCTTGCGTCCTAACCGATAGACGAATGGGCCATCCTATGGAGTTCATTCCGTTTTCACGGCTGCTTACTCCTGCGATTGCGGATGCAAAGGTAATTCAAATTTGATTATATGCAAATATTTGATGCTGTTTTTTTTTATTTCTTTCGGCGATTTCATTATGATATTGATTCTCAATATTGTTAATTTGTTGTGAAAATAAGATTTTGTTAACGGAAAAGCAAATTGAATCGGATTGGAATTGTCAAAGAGCGATTAAAAAGTCATTGCTGTCCGGTAAAAACAAGTATGAAATGATGAAGAATGAAAAGTAAAAAACAGTCCCCTGCCATATTTGGAGGGGAGCTGGTAATTTGTACCCGGAACAGTTTATTGCCAACTGTTTACTCTAATTACGTTTCCCTTATTTTTGGATACAACGCACAGAGAAGCCGAACGTGCGATTGGACGCAACCACACCGGACGAACTGCCATAGAAGTGCAACCTCGCCGCGCCAGAACCGGAACCAGTAGTAGCCGTACGTACTCCTATCAGTCCACGTACCGCCAGTATTGCGGTAGCCGGCGGCGGGCAGATACAGGGTTTCACCAACACCGGTGACCTCCCCGTTTTTCGCTTATAACTCTCCGGCTCTCCCTGTATCCGTGGAAACTGGAAAGACCTTCCCTGTTCCGGATGTGTGAAAGTCTTGCACGGTACGGCGCTTTATTATACTGTAGATGAAGAATCTACAGAAACGAAATCGCCTCGTTCTGCCTTTCTTCCATATATGGATAAATGGTATTTGTCTGTATTCAAAAAACAGCTATTTTTGCATCTGATTTATAATAATGCAATTTTCAGATGAAAAAGATACTTCCTGTTTTGTTCCTTGTATGTACTATTAATCTGACAGCTCAAACCTTATACCGCCCGCCCCTTGATATACCACTTGTTTTAAGCGCCAATTTCGGTGAATTGCGTCCCAATCATTTTCATTCGGGTATCGATCTGAAAACACAGGGTGTTGTCAATAAATCCGTATATTCCATTGCCGACGGTTACGTGTCGCGTATATCAGTATCTCCTTCCGGTTATGGTCTGGTGATATATGTGACTCATACCAACGGACAAACAAGTGTGTATGGACATCTTAACGGGTTTGCATCTAACATTGCCGGGTATATAAAAGAAAAGCAATATGAGCAGGAGAGCTACAGTCTGGATATATCATTGGACCAGTCGGTTTTTCCTGTTAAGAAGGGCGACTTGATCGCTTATAGCGGTAATACGGGTTCTTCCGGCGGGCCTCATGTACATTTCGAGATAAGGAATACGGAAAGTCAAGTGGCGCTGGATGCGCTTGAATATTACAAGAGGCAGATAGCAGACAATGTTCCGCCTGCGGTAAAAGGGATTGCCGTGTATCCTGTTGAAGGCAAAGGAGCGGTAAACGATAGTGGCGAACCTTTCAGGAAGATCATTGGCGCTGCGCTGAAGAAAAAAGGAGTGAAAGCTATGCCGGATTCGATAAATGTATGGGGCAGGATAGGTATTGGAGTGTATGCAAATGACCGTATGACAGGAACAAACAACGTATACGGGGTGAAAATAGTGCGGCTCTTTTGCGATGGGAAAGAGATATTCTCTTCGGATATGTCATCGGTGGACTTTGGCAAGACAAGGATGATAAACAGTATGACGGATTTTGACTATTGGCGCCGCAAGAAGAGCTTTTATATAAAGTCGTTTATCGAGCCGGGCAACAGATTATCCGTATACAGGTCTGTGAACAACGGATATATGGATGTGAATGAAGAAAAGCCATACAAGCTGGAATACGAGTTGGAAGACCTGCATGGCAATAAAACATCTTATACCTTCGATATATATGGCAAGAAGCAGGCTATTCCGCAGCAGAAGAGCTGTATGCAGCTAATGGCTTGGGACAGGGATAACCGTTACGAAGGTAATATGTTTTCCATATTCATCCCCGGTGAATCGCTGTATAATGACCTTTGTTTCAATCTGAAACGGACGCCGGCAAAGAATTATGCGTCCGCCGTCTACGAAGTCAACGATACTTATGTCCCTCTCGATAAATATGCCGATATGACTATAAAGATGACCAAAGATACATTGACCGATAAATCCTGCTATGGCATAGTGTGTATCAGCGGTGGCCGCGAATCGTGGATAGGGGGCAAATACAACAACGGGGCTATCACCGCACGTATCAGGGAATTGGGTAATACCTACGCTGTCGGTATTGATACTCAGGCTCCTGTAATCACACCTGTATTGCCTGCCAGATGGGCGGAGCGAGGCGAGATCAGGATAAGGTTGTCGGATAACAAGAGCGGTATCGCATCTTACCGCGGATCTATTGACGGGGCATTCGCCTTGTTCGAAAATGATGTCAAATCATCTGTATATACTTGTAAACTAGACTGTAAACGTTTTGAAAAGGGACAAATCCATAAATTTGTGTTCACTGCCGCAGATAGATGCGGGAACGAAAACAGCTATGAGTATGAGTTCAGATATTAAAAAGGTTCATGTATCAGTTCTATGATTTTAACCAAGTCCTTTTTTAATGTTTCATTTAATGTTCCGTTTAATGTTCCATTTAATGTTCCGTTTAATGTTCCGTTTAATGTTCCGTTTACGCCTTCACAAATGAGCGTCAATATTTTATCGTATTGATTATCAATTATTTTTACACCGTTATCTTCACCGTCATCCGAAAGGAAAGCGGGATGTATGGGGAGTGTTGTAAAATCCGTATTTCTACCGGCGGTTCTCTTATTTCCCAACTTTGACCGGCTTCCGGCGGAGCAAGGCTTTTATTTCAGTCTGTCTTTGGCTTTTCCGGTTAGGTAATAACCGCCGGTTTTTTTAGCACCTCTAAATTCAACAATTTCTTTTCTACGTAGCAAACGAAGATACCTTTCAATTGTAGATAGACTTTTATGTATTCGGGATGCTATTTCCACAGCATTCAAACCGGGTACATTCAAGAGAATATTTATAATATCATAAATATTTTCATTTATACCTTCATTTATACCTTCATTTACACCTTCACAAATGAGAGTAAATATATTATCGTATTGATTATCAATTATTTTTACACTGTTATCTTCACCGTCATCCGAAAGGAAAGCGGGATGTATCGGGAGTATTGTAATGAAGTAGCTATAATTGTCGTCCGTTTCAAAGCTAGGTTCCGGCGAACCGTTCTTTGCCATTTCCTTGCGAATAATGGGAATACCCGTTCCCCGTCCTTCCGTCATATCCAATTCTTTCAGAAAATCGCCTATTCTCCGGTTACGGTATCTTTTATTTCGGATAACCCCCTTCTGAATTTCATCGAATTTTATGCTTCGGTCGGGACCGCCTTGATTGATTATCTCTATGCAATCCGGTAAAATCCGTATTTCTACCGGCTCTCTTATTTCCCAACTTCTGTGATACAAGGCATTTACGACACTCTCTTCCAAAGCCCGAAACGGATAATTCCATATCCTTTGCGCTTCGGCCCTGTCAGGTAATTTATGTATTCTTTCTTTTAATACAACACTTTGTAATTGCAGGAGCGCTTGTTGTATTTGCGTATAAACAGGTCCTGTGATAGCCGGCTTTTCGTAAAATGTCGGGTCGCCCAAACCGTTTGGAAACTCGACAATCTCTATCCGTGAATAAGGGAAGAATTTTTCCGGACGATGGTTAAACATCATCAATGCAATATTCTTCGGATAAAGTAACTCGTCCGGCCCACTGATCAAATCCATTGCCCGGTAAATGTCGTTTATCGGCGCAGTTTCAATTTGCTCTATCAGCGTGCTGTTTACATTCTGCAAATATTCCCTAACTAACAGCGGGGAGATGTCTTCAACGTGTGCTTGTGTATTTATCCGGTCATCAAACGGCGTTTGCCTGGTCAGGCTTATCAGTTCGTCCCGTTCATCTTTATTGGCTTGAAGCGTACTTGCATACCTGCGGATATAGTAATGATACCGCTTATCTTTGACCTTAACATCTTCGGGAACTTCGTAGGGACGCTTGTTCCCACCCGGAGCCCAGATTACAAGTATATACGTATCGTCAATGGTTTCAATACTGATTTTTGGCGCATAAAAGGGACGAATAAGATTGTTATATCCAATCATTTCCTTTTGGATAGCATCCAATTGTTCAACGGAGATACCGGATACAGGGCGTTTTGCCCGGCCTTTTTCTTCTTCGGCTCCGACAATGATATACCCGCCGCCGATATTTTCAAAATCGTTGGCGAAAGCGCATATTGTCCGGTAAATTGCTGCCGGG
>JAISSD010000177.1 GCA_031273295.1 Prevotella sp. | reverse complement strand
GTTTAATGTAGACGAGAATTATAAACTGCATATTATCAGTGAATTATAAAATTAATGCTCAAATATGACTGATTTTTCTTAATATGATATACAATTGATTATCTGGTATTTATGCTTGTGTAAAGTACCTGAGTAGTTACAATCTGATAAACAAATCTTTATTAAATGACTTGTCGAAAGTTTCCTGTATGATTGCCCTTGCCATGTTTTTGTCCGTATTTATTCTTTTTTAGGCAGTTTTGGGGTAGTCTGTTCTATGCGTTTTTCATCGTTTGCAACCCGTCGTTCCAATTTTTTAATATCTTCCGCCGGAGGAAGTTCTTCAGGTTTAATGCCGCGTTTTCCCAGCATATCGCGTACCGTTTTATTATTTTGCACATGCTCAACCGTTATGGATTGCTCGCCTTTTAAATCCTTTTCTTCCACATTGTAATTGGTCATTTCCGTTGCCAGATTCTTGGCGGCAATAGTCAAAGTAGGCAGGAAATCGGCTAACGGACGACTTGACTTTACGCCCAAACGTTGTTTCATGTCCTCGGTAGTATAGCCGCCAAACAAAGCAGTGTCGCCTTTTGAGCGAATACGTCCGAAGCCTTTGTCATCCACGCCTCGCTCGTAGATGTTTTGAGAGAGTTGCTTTTCCGCCACCCGCAGTTTTTCCCTCGTTTCCAAACGCGACATTAAGTTGAGGCGTTCTTCAATCAATTCAATTTTCCGTGTCTGAATGGCGAAATAACTTTGTGCAAAAGCAATTTCTTCTTTCTTTGGGTCGCCGTTTTGGGCAATCAGGTAACAGGCATAACGGGTAAGCATATAGTCGTTGATTTCACGCTTGCCGCCTTTGCCGATTTCTATCATTTTCGTGACCTCACGAAAATGATCATCCACGCTGACACCCTGCGTTTTACAGGAATCGGCCGCTCGCTGAATGGCAACGATAAAATTTTCCCAACGGGTATAACCCAGAACTGTTTGCAGTTCGCGTGCAAACCAAATCTCTACCTGTTCTCCGGATTCGTTCCCGATGAATTGAGCTACAGCGTCAAACGCCGATTTGTGCTGCTGAATACTAAATTTGTCCATATCTATTTATTTAAAAAAATATTCCGATATTCCGAAGCCTTACTGGCAAGCATATAGTCGTTGACTTCACGCTTTGCACCGCTACCCGATACAACCATTTTCGTGACCTCACGAAAATGGTCATTCACGCTGATACTCTGTGTTTTACAGGGATCGGCCGCTCGCCGCTCACGCTCTTGCTGTTCCCCGCCAAATTATTACTGTCGCAAAACGGACAATGGATTTCCTTGTTTTTTGCAAAGATAATTATTTCCAATGAAATCGAACATTCACTTGCCGGAAACAAGAGGTTTGTCCACTGCCCGAACAGGGAAAATCGCATTTTACCCGGTATGTTGCCGGTAGTGTGTGCCTGTAACTTGCCGGAATATAAAATATGGCCTCTTTTATTTTTTATACTACCTTTGTATAAATATAGCGCATTGTAACGGATGAATATGCAATCAAATACATTTGAACGGGTTCTTGCCTTTTTTTCAAGGATTTATGACAAGATGGAGTCTGTGAGCAACAAGACAGGCGACAACAAACCGCTAAAACCATTCTGTTGGATCATGGCAGTCACCCTGTGCTTTTCCGCATTGTTTTTTCTGAATATGCTTACTCCGCTTATATCCGACGACTTTGCCTATCTCTTCATCTATGGAGAGGATGTTCGCGTTACTTCTGTCAGCGATATCGTTCAATCCCAGATAAATCATTATCGCCACTGGGGAGGGCGCAGCGTGGTTCATTTTATAGCGCAAGCCTTATTATTGCTGCCCGCTTATATAGCCGATCTGCTGAATACGCTGGCCTATCTGGGATATGCTTTCCTTGTTTATTTTCATATTACAGGAAGGAATAAGGGCAACCCGGCCCTGTTTATATTTGTAAACTTGGCCATCTGGTTTATGCAACCTGTGTTTGGCGACACGATACTATGGCTTACCGGTTCGGCTAATTATCTGTGGGGCACACTTTTTATTCTGCTGTTTTTGCTTCCTTTTCGCCTTTACGAAGGAGGCAGATCAAGTATGACAGGACAAATATCAGCATCCGCCGGCCTTTTTCTGTTTGGCGTTATAGCCGGATGGACTAACGAGAATACGGCAGGAGCAATGATCCTTGTCGTTCTCTTCTTCTTTGTTTATTACAGGTCGCATAAATGGAAAATACCGGTATGGGCGATTACAGGGCTTGCAGGAGGGGCTATAGGGTATGCCGTCATGATTCTGGCTCCGGGTAATTCGGAGAGAGCAGGAGAGTTTGCATTAAGCCTGTACGTTATTGCTTGCCGCATGTTCAATTGCACACTCACATTCTTCTTCTATTCAGGCGCATTGATCTTAAGTTGTCAGGTATTGTATATTTTGTACTGTCGTTTCCCCCGGGGGGAAAGAAATGATAAACTGAAACTGAATATTATCTATTCCGTCGCGGCCATAGCCGCCGTATATGCCATGTTATTATCACCGACTTTTCCCCGTAGAGCGTTGTTTGGCGTGGTCTCTTTTCTTGTTATCGGGGCGGGTATTTTATATTATAACCTGGACTTTAGCCTGAAATTTTTGCGGCAAATACGCGTGTCTGTTATCTCGACAGGTCTTTTGGGCTTCATCTTCACATTCTACCTGGCCGCGAAAGAAATAAACGTTTTCAGGAATATGACGAGAGAACGTGAAGTTAAAATAGAAGAAGCTAAACGGCAAGGCCTTGCTTCGTGCGAATTTGAAAGATATGAAGGCGGCGCATATATACATGGCGAAGACCCGTTTTCGGAAGAGCTGATGACGCGCCATTATGGAATAAACATCAGGTTGAAAGGCCGGGATTAAAAGAAATCGATACCCATCAACGTTCCGGTGATTATTCCGGCGACGCCCAATCCTATAAGCAATAAGCCTATAATTTTATTGAACAGTTGCAAGCCTCTGGGATTGAAGCGGCTACGGAGTTTGCCCACAAAATAGGTGACCAGCAGCCACCAAAGAAAAGCGCCTATGCCAATAAACAATATCGTTATCAGGTCGTAACCGAAAGGTTTATCGGCATCGATAACATTAAAGCGGGCAAAGAGAGCTATATAAAGAAACAGTGTGGCAATGTTGGAAATGGTGAGGATAAGGGATGAAATGAAAACCTTCCATGTGGAAATCGAGTTCTCCTTTAGTTTTGTCAGGCTTTTCGAAGGGTTTTTATTGAATACGGTGTATCCGAAAACGATAAGTATGATGCTTCCCAAAACTTTCAGCGGGCCTTCGTGCAATTGAATAAATTCTGTGCTGAAGCCCAAACCAAGCGCCGCGACTATGGCTAACAAAGCTATCACCATATCGCCTGCCACAGCCCCTATACCCGTCATTAAGCCGTTTTTCCGGCCTTCATTCAGTGTGCGTTGCACGCATAACATACCCACAGGCCCCATGGGAGCCGAAGACAAGAACCCGATAAACAAACCTTTTATAATGATATATACCATTAACTACCTTTTATAACAGCCGCTTCACTTTTGTAAAGAATGTATGAAATAGTTATATTTCCCATCATCAGACCGTGCTGCCGTGCAAAGATAGTACCAAAATCCCGGAATTTGCCACATAAATGACTAAAAGCAAGCAAGCCGTTAAGTATTTTTAATCTAACGGCTTGCTTGTGTTAATTATGTAATGAAAAACAAATAACCTGTAACAGCAGGGATGCATCCCCACAGGATGCAAAAAACAATGACCGCCTGTCCCGTGTATCAATATCTGCTGTATATGACAGACATCTTCATATTGGCCGGGTCTGTTCTCAGTATAGCCGATGCGGGAAACAATTGATTGTATATCTCTGTGATCACATTGACTGTGTATCCGCTTGAATTTGTCGTTTGCGTATACGTGACGGCTACCGGAATTATCAGATATTTCAAATCGGGAAGAGGATCCACTCCCTTCTCCCGGTAATATTTTGCGTAATAGTTGACAATGCTCGCCAGGTTTCCAAAATCATAAGAATTGGTTGTCGTGTTGCGGGAAATAACAAAACTGGTTATGTTATCATGCGACAACTTGTTGAAAAAGAAATTCGGTAATGAATCCTTGTTTATCAACAGCAGGTTGGCCGGTCGGCTTAGACCCGATTTTTCTTCCTCTTCGGTGAAGCCTTTCATTTTGAAGTCGGCGGCATTGATGACGGCGTTTTTGCCTGCACCTTCAACCGCGGCGTTCACTATATCGTTCAACGGGATAGTCACCTCTGTATATAGTCCGGCGGGAGTGTTCATGTATGTCTTTCCCGTGGCTGCAAGCATATCGGCAGGAGGCGTGTTTTTCACATGGTTCATCTGGATGACCTCGGAGGTAACCGGAAGCCTGAATATGCCTGTCACGGCGGAATCGGCCGTGTTTTCCGTATTTCTTGTCCGGTAGGTATAGTAAATGTCAAGTCCGGTGTAATCGACATTTATAAGGCTGCCTGACCCGAATGTCGTAGTCACATATATACCTTTGAAAAATTCTCTCAAAGCGCTTGAATTTTTAAAGGTCGCGCCATTCGAATCTATCCATTCCTTATAGAAGCGTTTACCCAGTTCCAAATCAAGACTGGTCGAAATAGACCTGATTATGGTACTGCCGATAATTGTGTCGGGCACATCCTGTATGGAGAATATACTCTGGCCCAGTACTTTCTTCATGTCGCAGTAATCGCCGGGATTTACGCTTGTGAAAAAAAAGGCTTTCAGGGGTTTTGTAACCTCGTACACGGATAAACCCATAGGGGATACGGTATCGCCGGTAAAATACGAGAACTCGGTATTCAACCTGACAGAATCGATATCTACAGTCTTTTTATCCGGATTTTTAAACGTTATGTTTTCGGCGCAATAGAACTCGCACAGGTAATCGGATTTTATCTTTCCGAAAACAGGGTCGGTATACTCGCCCAGTAAACCATGGACAGTGTGGATATATACCGAATCTCCAAAGGAACGGGTTACAGCTTTGATGGTAAGGGTGTCGGAGCCTACGAATATATCGTCGCCGCCCGGCTGTATACTGCTGCCGAGAGAGTTCAGGTCGTCGTCGCATGCTACAAATGCCATTGAAAAAAGGGCGATTGCCGGAATCAATAATGTTTTAATTTTCATTCAAACTATTGTTAAATTCAATTTGGGATTCAAATATCAAAAAAAATGCTGTTCTCAAGAAATAAAACAACATTTTTCTAAATTTATTTTAGATACTTTAAAGATTCTCGTAAAATTTATTGACGGTATCTACCGCCACATCTAAATTACCCGGATAAGAAAGAAATTTTTTTCCTGATCTATTCACGTTATCAAGTACGTTATTGTTCACAGACTCTTCACTTTGAATAATGCCATCCGCATATTTTACGGCAAAGTTGGAAAGCGTTTCGTAATCCACAACGCCTTTCAGCGCATCCACATCCGTATCTTTTATTCCGTCAAATTTCAGCTTGTCGGTAAATTTATTGCTGAACGGTTGTTTAAAGTCGTCATTGTATAAAGAGTACACCACTTTCGAATTTTTGAAACAGGGATCGTCCGCATACGCTGTTTTTATATACAATCCGGTCAGGGCGGTCATCCATCCATGGCAGTCTATCACATCGGGTATCCAGCGCAATTTTTTTATTGTTTCCAGCACGCCTCTTACATAGAAGATGCTGCGTTCGTCATTATCGGTGAATTCCACATCCTTGTCGTCGGCTATTGTATGCTTGCGTTTAAAGTAGTCTTCATTGTCTATGAAATAGATCTGCATCCGGGCGGCCTGAATGGACGCTACTTTAATGATCAGAGGATGGTCGGTATCGTCTATGATGAGATTCATCCCCGAAAGCCGTATCACTTCATGAAGCTGGTTTCGCCTTTCGTTTATATTCCCGAATTTGGGCATGAACGTCCTTATCTCCTGCCCTTTTTCCTGTATTGCTTGCGGCAAGTATCTGCAATTTGTAGCGATTGGCGAATCGGGCAGATAAGGCGCTATCTCTTGTGTAATGTATAAAACTTTTTTTGTACCCATTTAATTTGCTTTCTCTTCTGAAATTCAATTGAGAGTACAAAGATAATAAAAAAAAATCTTCTTTTTTGCAAACTTCGCCTTACAAAATATCGCATTCGTTCTTTTTGTGAGGGAGAAGCGGTATTCCGGCCTGTTTTATACGTTAAATAATGAAACAAAAAGATTGGATTGTTTCGCCGTTCCATAAATATTTACTTGCTTTGTATCCGCTTTTATTGATATGGATAAATGGATTTGATTAAAACATCTCAAGGGGTATCCGACAAGGTTGCGTCCCTGCGTTCGGAAGGTAAATCGATTGGTTTTGTCCCCACTATGGGAGCTTTGCACGAAGGCCACCTTTCTCTTGTGAAACAATGTATTGCCGGCAATGATGTTTGTATTGCGAGCATCTTTGTCAACCCTACCCAGTTTGATAATAAAGAAGACCTGGAAAAATACCCGGGAAACCGGAAACAGGACTGCGAATATCTGGCGGCGGCAGGCGTTGATATTGCTTTTGTTCCTACCGAGGAAGAAATTTATCCGGAACCGGATACCCGCCGGTTCGACTTTGGGCGGCTGGATAAGGTAATGGAAGGCAAGCATCGTCCGGGGCACTTCAATGGAGTGGCTCAGGTGGTAAGCCGTCTGTTCGATATAGTGAAACCCGATAGAGCATATTTCGGAGAAAAGGATTTTCAGCAGTTGGCGATCATCCGGGAAATGGTAAGGCAACTGAAGCTGGATACACAGATTGTGCCGGCGCCTGTCGTCAGGGAGGCTAGCGGGTTGGCTCTCAGTAGCCGCAACGAGCGTCTGGCCGCCAGGCAGAAAGAAGTAGCCGTGAATATATCCGGAACCCTGTTTAAAAGCAGGGAGTGGGCAAACAAGTATTCCGTACAGGAAACGATAAGGAAGGTTACGGATACGCTTGACTCCTGCGACGAATTGAAAGTTGAATATTACGAAATTGTAGACGGTCACACTTTACAGCCGTTGACAGATTGGACAGACAGTGATTATATAGTGGGTTGTATAGCCCTGTTTTGCGGCGAAGTGCGATTGATAGATAACATAGTATACAAAACTGACAGCCAAATTAAAGGAAAACAAAAATGATCATAGAAGTTGTAAAATCGAAGTTACACCGTGTTACGGTGACCGAAGCCAACTTGAATTATATAGGAAGTATCACGATAGACGAAGACCTGATGGACGCCGTAAACCTGATTGAAGGGGAGAAAGTCCAGATTGTCAATAACAATAACGGGGAACGCATCGAGACCTATATTATCAAAGGGACCCGGGGTTCGGGGGCTATCTGTCTCAACGGCGCGGCGGCCCGGAAGGTTCAGCCCGGAGATGTTGTTATCATCATGTCGTATGCTCACATGGATTTCGAGGAAGCCAGGACTTTCAAACCATGGGTCGCATTTCCGGATACCAAAACGAACAAACTGATCAGGTAAAACTTACGCTTTAAGAATGCTAATGGCTGTGCGCTAATAGCTAAGGGTTCGTATTATGTACTCATACAAAGATATATGGAAAGTAAGCCTGCCTGTTATGCTGGGTTTGCTTGCCCAGAATATTGTCCAGATCACCGCCACCATTTTTCTGGGAAGAGTGGGTGAAGTGGAGCAGAGCGCTTCGGGACTGGCCGGCATCTATTATATTGCGTTCTTCACACTCTGTTTCGGATTCAGTATCGGAGGCCAGATAATGATTAGCCGCCGCAATGGCGAGAAGAACTACGACAAGATTGGCGGCATTGTTATTCAGGGGGTGATTTTCCTTGAAGTACTGGCGCTGGCGCTTTTTACAGGCTCTTCCCTGTTGAGCGAATATGCGCTTCCCCGCTTTATGGAATCGCAGAAAGTCTATGAAGCTGTTCATTCATACCTTTCGTGGCGTATATACGGCTTCTTCTTTGCCTCGATAAATGTCATGTTCCGCGCCTTTTATGTCGGGATAGCCCGTACGCCTGTGCTGACAATGAACGCAGTGGTAATGGCCATAGTCAATTTCATCGGCGATTATGCGCTTGTCTTTGGCAAATTCGGTTTTCCCGAACTTGGGATAGAAGGCGCCGGTATAGCGGCGGTCATATCGGAAATAGCATCGGTTCTGTTTTTTGTTGTATACACGTTAAAGACAGTCGACCTCGGAAAATACGGTTTTATGAGGATGAAATTCAGATTTTCCATTGTGAAAAGCATTCTGAATATCTCGTCTTTCACGATGATTCAATACCTTGTTTCCATGGCTACATGGTTTATATTCTTTCTGGCTATGGAGCGGCATTCATCGCGGGCTTTGGCTGTCACGAATATTGTCCGCAGTTTTTACATGCTGTTCTTCATACCGATGAATGCTTTTGCAACAACGGCTAATACGCTGGTCGGCAACACAATGGGAGCAGGGAATATAAAAGATGTCATACCCCTTGTCAAAAGGATTTGTTCGTTAAGCCTGGGGGTTATCGTTATTGTGATGCTGGTAACGGGTATTGGCGCGGAGTTTTGGATCTCGCTGATAGCTTCGCACGAAGATATATTGCTGATACCGGAATCTACCGGCCCTCTGCTGGTTGTTGTGTTTGCCCTGCCTGTTTACAGCCTGAGTACGGTTATGTTCAATTCCATATCGGGTACGGGAAATACCCGCGCGGCCTTGCAGCTCGAGATAGTCACTTTGATAATGTATCTCATTTATATGTATTGGATAGTGATATATAGATCAGCCTCTGTTGCTGTGTGCTGGACGGTGGAATATGTGTACTGGGGAGGATTGCTTTTGCTCTCGGCCCTGTATCTGAAATATGCCAAATGGCAAAACAAGACAGTATGAAGTATCCCGATGTATTTCTTCACATTTTTTATTCCGGATTTTTTTTAATTTGCATAGTCATCGACAAGGGTTTGTAACCCCTTGTTTTGTTGAAAGTATGCAGGACGCGCCCAAGTTTCCAGAGACGACACTGTATACACCGGAGTCGAGACATGGCCAGTCCCCTGTACTTCCATATTTGCCTGTAGCTCCTTTTACGCAATAAATGCGAAAACGGACAGGTATTTGTTATGAAATATGTTTTAAATATCTAATTATCAGTTATATATATCACCAGGTAGAACATAGCATGAATCTCTGCATCCGCATCTTGTAGGGATGCATCCCTCTTGTTGCAGGTTATTTTAAATTAGAGCGAAGGATGCAAAAGAAATTCTTTGTGTCCTTTGTGTTAAAAGGATTTAGCGTTCTTTTTTTCTTGCAGTTTTATATATCGCGACGGAAAGAGTGTCGTCCCGTGCGGATTTGGGCGAAGAGGCCTTGACTTGTTGTAAATTATTGGTCAGACAAAAAGTTATTGAAAAGAACTTCCTGCCAGTAAATTGATTTAATAGAGCGGCATTCTGTTGATTGCCCAATTGCAGTCCAAAAGGGCGGGACATTTTCGGAAGTAGCCTGCACATATCTATCAATTCTGAAAAATAACTAATTATTTGCTTGGTAAACTTAATTATCTCTATATTTGTATATACACTTTTAATATTAAAAATGGATCATATAAAACAAGAGATTGAAGCTCTCAGGGAGGAGCTGAATAAACATAATTATGATTATTACGTCCTGTCTTCACCTACAATTTCGGATTTCGATTTTGACAAAAAATTAAGGAAATTATCAGAGCTGGAAACCCGGTATCCGGAATATTCCGATGCCGGTTCTCCGACCCGGCGCGTAGGCAGCGACATAAACAAATCATTCAGGCAGGTAGTACACAAGTATCCCATGCTTTCGCTCGGTAACGCTTATACGGAAGCAGAGGTAACGGATTTTTACAACCGTGTGCGGAAAGGACTGAATGATGATTTTGAAATAGTATGTGAACTGAAATATGACGGTACGTCCATATCCCTGACGTACATAAACGGCGAACTGGCGCAGGCGATAACCCGTGGCGACGGTGTGCAGGGTGATGATGTGACTGCCAATGTGCGTACTATCCGCAGTATTCCCTTACGCTTGCGGGGCAATGACTATCCTGCCGAGTTTGAAATGCGCGGTGAAATATTGATGCCATGGCCTGTTTTTGAAGAATTGAACAGGGAACGGGCCGATCAGGAAGAAGAACTTTTTGCCAATCCGCGCAATGCCGGTTCGGGAACATTGAAGCAGCAGGACCCTAAAATAGTAGCGGCACGCAAACTTGATTCTTACCTGTATCACATGTTAGGTGAAGATCTGCCGTCGGACGGCCACTATGAAAACCTGATGAAAGCCAGGGAATGGGGATTCAAGATATCGGACGCGACAAAGAAATGCAAGACGCCGGACGAAATATTCGCCTATATCCATTATTGGGACGCCGAACGCAAAAACCTTCCTGTGGCTACCGACGGGATAGTATTGAAAGTAAACTCGCTGACTTGGCAAAAGAATCTCGGCTACACTTCCAAATTTCCGCGTTGGGCGATAGCATTCAAGTTTCAGGCGGAAAAAGCCGTGACTACGCTGGAGTCCGTTTCATACCAGATAGGCAGGACAGGAGCTGTAACTCCGGTTGCCAATCTCAAGCCTGTAAAACTGTCGGGCACGATTGTGAAGCGCGCTTCCCTTTATAACGAGGATTACATAAACCAGCTTGATCTGCATGTCAACGATCAGGTATATGTGGAAAAAGGCGGTGAAATCATACCCAAAATAACAGACGTGGATACCTCGAAAAGGGGAGTCTTCGACGAAAAGATCCAATTCGTGAAGCATTGCCCCGAATGCGGTACACTGCTTGTGAAAGACGAGGGGGAAGCAGTTCATTACTGTCCTAACGATATATTGTGCCCGCCCCGGATAAAAGGGCGTATAGAACATTTTCTCACCCGTAAAGCAATGAATATAGCCGGAGGCCCGGAAACGGTGGAACATCTGTATAACGCAGGCCTGATTCACAATATCGCAGACCTTTACACGTTAAAGTGGCAGGACGTTTCCCGTCTTGAACGTTGGGCTGAAAAAAGCGCCCGGAATCTGACAGACAGTATCCAAGCTTCCGTTTCGGTACCTTATGCCAGAGTACTGTATGCGCTGGGTATCCGCTATGTAGGGGAAACGGTAGCTAAAAAACTGGCTCTTGCGTTTCCCGACATTGACGCGCTTATGGCCGCGTCTGTGGAAGAGTTGGTGCAGGTAGACGAGATAGGCGACAAGATAGCGCAAAGTATTGTCAAATATTTCAGCGAAAGCGGCAATGTGGAGGTTGTGAATAAACTAAGGGAATCCGGCATACAGTTCAAGCTTGGCGAGGATATAATCGCCCGGCGGACAGACAAGCTGAAAGGTTTGTCGATCGTTATCAGCGGAACGTTTGAAAAGCATTCCCGCGACGAATACAAGGCGATGATAGAACAGAACGGTGGAAAGAACAGCGGTTCCATTTCATCGAAAACAAATTATATTCTGGGCGGTGATAATATGGGACCTGTCAAGCTGGAAAAAGCTGAAAGCCTGGGCGTACCGGTTATAACGGAAGAAGACTTTCTGGAAATGATCAAATGAACAAAGTCTTCCGGCGTTTTTTAGACTTTCAGCGTACCGGCTTTCAAGATCCCGGTAAATTCATAACTAAAACAAATAAAACAAAAATCTATTTTTTTTATAAACCTAAATAAAAACAACCATGGAAGTAAAAACAATCCGGGAAAAATTCAAATCGCTTTACGGCTCTGATGGCGCAACATACACATCACCCGGACGTATCAACCTTATCGGTGAACACACTGACTATAACGGTGGCTTCGTGCTGCCCGGAGCAATAGATAAAGCCATGTATTGCGTAATTAAACCGAATGGCTCCGACCGTATCAGGGCGTACGCCATGGATCTGTCGGAAACGGACGAATTCGGATTGGATGATATTCCGGTCAAACAGTGGAGTAAGTATATATTCGGCGTATGTAACGAAATGATCAAACGCGGAAAAAAAGTAGAAGGTTTCGATTGCGTGTTTGCCGGCGATGTGCCGCTCGGTGCAGGCATGTCTTCTTCCGCAGCCCTGGAAAGCTGTTTCGGATTCGCCATCAACGATATGTATGGCTTGGGTTTCGACCGTTTCGAACTGGCATTGACAGGACAGGCCACCGAACATAATTATGTAGGCGTGAAGTGTGGTATTATGGATCAGTTCGCTTCATGCTTCGGTAAAGAAGGCTCCCTTATCCGTCTCGATTGCCGTTCGCTTGAATATGAATATGTGCCGTTTGATCCTGCAGGATACCGTCTGGTATTGTTAAATACCTGTGTGGCGCATGAATTGGCGTCTTCGGCGTATAATAAACGCCGCGAATCCTGTGAGAATGCCGCTTCCCATATCCGCAAATATCATCCGGAAGTAGAATTGCTTCGCGACGCCACATTGGACATGCTGAAAGAAGTGGCGAATGAAGTGAGTGCGGAAGATTATATACGCGCAGAATTTGTTATCGAGGAGATACAACGCTTGCAGGATGCCTGTAAAGCCTTGGAACAAGGCGATTACGAGACTGTGGGCAAGAAAATGTATGAAACGCATATCGGATTGAGCCGCAAATACGAGGTAAGCTGTGAAGAGCTTGATTTCCTGAACAATATTGCCCGCGAATGTGGCGTTACAGGCTCCCGTGTGATGGGTGGCGGTTTTGGAGGGTGTACCATAAACCTTGTGAAAGACGGGCTTTATGACGGCTTTATCAAACGCGCTACGGAGGCTTACGAGCAGAAGTTCAAAATCAAACCTAAAGTTTACGGTGTTGTGATCAGAGACGGCGCCAGAAAATTGCAGGAGTAAAAAAGGCTTCGGTTCAGAATAATAAAACCAAAGCCCCGGATACTGACATGTATAGCCCCGAGGTTGACTAAAAAGTCCGAAAAGTTGATTTTTACCCCTGATACGGATACTTGTAGAGCGGGCGATCATCCGAAAGATCGACTTTTTAGTCAATCCCGGGCTATTTGATACAACAAATACAATAAACAATACAATAATAGAAAAGATATTTCAATCATATATATAATATGGTCGGTTTTATAATCAAGAAGAAAATACAGGCCGCGCTGAAAAACAACGATCGCACCCGTATCTTTCGCAAGCTGGATGATATGAAAAAGATCCTCATCCTTTTTACTGTCGAGGATTGGAACGAAATTCTTCAAATCAGCCGGGACTTGAAAGAGAATGGAAAAGAGGTCGTTTTGTGGACGGTTCAATCCAAAAAGGATGAAAACAGTCATGCTTTTCCTCCGGAAGTAAAGGCTATCGCGCAAAAGGATATTTCAAAATGGCGGGGGTTGTCTTCTTCGTTGATTGACGGGTTTAAGGAACTGTCATACGACACGCTACTGGATCTGACAACCAAAAACGATAGATCCTTGCTATATCTGTTAGCCGCCAATTCGGCCGGGTTTTGCATAGGCGTCAGGGAGCAGGACTTTAAAGTATATGACCTGATTATTTTTAAAAAAGAAAGTTCGGACTTGCTGGAAACATATAACCAGATAAAATTTTACCTGAACAATATACGCTGGGGTGCGAATTAATTCTTAATTTTGTACAAATTAAAAAATACAGACAGCCTTTGGAAAAAGAGAAGGCGATTATTTTGAACTGTTTTTATGCCGGGAATAAATCTTAGAGGAATGGGAGTTGCCTTGATAACTCCTTTTAATGAAGACGGGAGCGTAGATTATGACGCACTGCTTCGTCTTGTCGATTACCAACTGCAAAATGGTACGGATTATCTCGTTGTGCTGGGAACTACAGCCGAAATACCCACGCTGACCGAAGATGAGAAGAAACGGATTGTGGAAGTGGTTGTCTGCCGTGTAAACGGGCAGATCCCTGTTATTCTGGGCGAGGGTGGCAACAATACACGCGCCATTGTGGAAAAGTTAAAAAGGAACAGTTACGAGGGTATCGACGGAATCCTTTCCGTTGTGCCATATTATAACAAGCCGTCTCAGGAAGGCATTTACCAGCACTATAAAGCTATTGCGGAGGCCTCGCCTTTACCCGTTATATCATATAATGTTCCGGGACGGACCGGTGTGAATATGACTGCCGATACAACCTTGCGCATAGCGAATGACTTTCCGAACATAGTCGCTGTAAAGGAAGCGTCGGGTAATATGACCCAGATGGACGAGATCATCAAACGCAAGCCGGAGCATTTCGATGTTATTTCAGGAGATGACGGGATCACTTTTCCGCTTGTTACACTTGGGGCCATTGGCGTTATTTCGGTTATTGGAAACGCTTTCCCGAAAGAATTTAGCCGTATGACGCGCCTTGCCCTCGAGGGCGACTATAATAGCGCGCTTACCATACATCATAGTTTCAACGAATTGTTTAACCTCCTGTTTGTCGATGGTAATCCCGCAGGAGTGAAATGCATGCTGAACATGATGGGATATATAGAAAACAAACTGCGCCTGCCGCTTGTTCCCACCCGCATCACTACTTACGAGCAGATAAGGAATGTTCTTATCGAGCTGAATATCAAGTACTGATCAAGGTTTATGCGGTTTTTTATAAAAAACTGTATTTCAAATTTGGAGATTGTATAAAACTGTTTTACCTTTGCATCGCAATCAGGTGATTTTTATGTTTATATCCATGGCTACGTAGCTCAACTGAATAGAGCATCTGACTACGGATCAGAAGGTTACAGGTTTGAATCCTGTCGTGGTCACTTGAAACTTGAAACAAAAATTAAAAGCGTGTAGAATCAACAGATTTTTACACGTTTTTTGTTTTTAGCGCTTGGAAATTTCCTCCTTTTATTTAACCCGCATTGCAGCTATACTTCACGCGGCATACTTTTGTGCAGGAATATATAATACAACGCATGGAATTCATATGCCCGTGCGTTTTTA
Organism: Prevotella sp.; assembly: GCA_031273295.1. Classification (GTDB taxonomy): domain Bacteria; phylum Bacteroidota; class Bacteroidia; order Bacteroidales; family Dysgonomonadaceae; genus Dysgonomonas. The sequence goes on along the minus strand of JAISSD010000177.1, from coordinate 10,463 downwards.
CCATATTCCATGCACAAAATCGTGCCGTGCATGATATAACTATTGGCTTGCTTTGCTGATTGAATAAATTATCAAAATAAACAGCAATAGCAATATACCGTTGCTTATAATATAACCCGGTATCGAAAAATCAAAAAACGAGAAAACGATGTGATCTATCAATCCGATAACGCAGAAAATTCCGGCAACAGCCTTAATATTTACATTTGTTCGCGGTAAGTTAAAGTTTATTCCAATGGCTATAATTAATGTCGTTGACAAAAATATAAAACTGCCACAACTTAGCAACAAAGCATTTTCTCCCTTGTGAAAAGCATAAAAAGCATAGGCGACAAGCAAGCTTGTTGCAATCGCTATCAGTGTTTGTACAAAATTCACTTTCATCGTTTTCTAACTGTTTTTTGGAAATGCCGGTGGAGACAGGGCTACCAATTTTAATATTTCCGGTAATTGTTCTGCGATTTCCCATTTTGTCAATCCCGGTTTCCAAATGTAAGTTTCTTTTACGACTTTCTTTTCGATGATCAAACGCGATAACTCGGTTTCTGAAAAGGGACCGGCTTGCTTGCCGTCAATCATTGCATAATAGACTGCCTGTGCCGGAGATTGCATCGGATTCATGGCTCCGGGCACATGCATATTGCCAATTGCATCATTCATGGTTTTTACCATTTGTCGGGCAACAGCCAAACTCATTCCAAATTCGACCAGGCGGTCTATTGAAAAAAAACTGTCATTATTCATAGTTAATTATTTTATAATTGATTTTTACATTGGCGGCGGCGGCGGCGGAACAGCTCCGAATAAAGAATTTAATTCTTGAACGGCGCCTGCCAGTTCCCAATTTGCCATACCTTGTTTCCAGACATAGGTATTTCGTGTCAATTGGCCGTTCTGAGCCATTTGTTGTAATTGTTGCCAATTAAATGGACCCGTCGTTTGTCCGTTCACAGATACATTGTATTGAATTTGCGGCGGCGGTGGCGGCATATTTTGTTGTTGCTGCATATTTTGTCCCATTTGGTTCATCATATTTGCCATTTGTCCGCCCATAGCGCCGCCCATAGCCATACCTGTCATCATTCCGGCAGGATTGAAACCGCCGTCATTTCCTCCGCCTGCATTCATAGTTCCCATTTTTCCAAGATTTTCAGCTCCTGTTTTTAAAACTTCCGTTTGCTGATTGAGGGCGTGAGCTCCAATGAAATTGGTTTCCGTTTGCAATTTTTGCGCCCGCTGCGCTTCTTCCCGTTGAACACGCAAAGTTTCTTCCATGTTGGCGGCATTTATTTTTTGCGTATCCTCCAGGTTCCGGATATTGACATCTGTTTGGGCTTCGATTGTTTTACTTGTTTGCTGTGCAGTGTTTTTCCTCAATTCGGCATATCCTTCGCTTTCTTTATCGACGTCGATTGTTGCCAAGTCAAATCCTTTCAGATTAACTCCAAAATCATTTTCCAGTCTAGGTTTAAGATGCGCAGTAACAATATCGTTGATTTCCAATAGCTTGCGTTCCATTTGAAGCACGGGAATACCATTATCCGCCGGAATATTTGTAATAACTCCTTTCACATATTTAGTTACGGCGTCTTTGATCTGCTTTTGAAAGTCTTCCAATTCAAAATTTATCAAACGGTTTAGCTTGATAAATCCTTTATAATCGGTGATATTGAACGTAATAGTACCTCTTGCAGCCATTGGAACAGCAAAATCCAGAAAGCGAGGATCAAATACGTCAAAATAAGGAATGCCAAATCGAACCTGGATATTCCCCGATAAATTGATAAAGTAAATTTCCGCCTGGAAAGGGGAATTACCTCCAAAAGCAAGTCCTACAATGCTTGCAAGTACAGGAAAATTTGCCGTTTTTATGGTTTGGTCATACGGCCCTACTATAAAATCCTGCATTGAACCATCGTTTTGCTTGTAAACAAAAACAGCCAGTTCGCCGTCTTTTACTCGCAAACTGCTACCGTAACGGATAGAATTTTCCCGTTTTGTTGAATTGGCTTCTCCCGAAGGTCGCCATTTGTGAACAAGATATTCCTGTTCATCACAGCGGATCACATTCATGAATCCGCCTTCCGATTTATTGCCGAATAGTCCCATGATTTAAATTTATTGTGTTATTTCCTGTTCATTCAGTCTAAATTTCTTGGGCAATGTTTCATTTACCACTTTCTTTTTATTTATGTAATTATTATAAGCTGCTTGCTCGTTATCGTCCCATAATGATTTGATTTTATCTGTCTGGTTGTTTTTATCATCGTAATGATAAGAAACGTCACCAATTGGAGTCCATTTCATTTTTTTTAATTCGGTGGCCGCTTCCGAATATGATTGCTCTTGTATTTTTAATTCCAGAGCCTCGATTTTTGTATCCATTTCAACAATTGCAAGCCGCAACCTTAACTTGTGTTTCGCAACATTATCTTCATCCAAAAAATCCTTGTCAGGCAATTTGTGTAACAAGTCATTTGCCTGCTGAAAATCTTTGCTGCCAATAGCCTGCTCTATTTGTGAGATTATTTTCTCGTCTTTAGAATTTGAAATGTGATTAGAGACTGACCACCAAATAATCAAGACTGCAATAATTGCAAAAAATCCCGCGAGTAAACCAAATACAGCCTGATTGTTTTTTTTGATAATATTTTTAGAACCATTGACAATATTCTCAATGTCTTGCAATGCCGTTTTATCATGCTTCAGCAGGATTGAAGACTTTGTTTGAATTTGTTGTATTTTTTTTATCCATATTCGATTCCAGGCATAATCATATTTACTTTTTTCCGATAATACTTTGATCCAGGGAATTTCAACGACTCTGCTTGACGCCAGCGTCAAAAATTCAAACACATCTGTTTTCGTATTTGGAACGGGGTAATTTATTATTAATTCCTCTTTTCGAGTATCTGTTATTGTCCATTTTGCAGACTTTAATTTGCTTGAAAAAAATCTGATTATATTTAACGGCAACATTATATACCAAAAGAAAAGCCATTTGAGTATGGTTCCAAAAGATATTGTAGAATCTTTTGTCGCTTCAATCTGTCTTGTTGATTCCAGATCGTCAAGTTTTTCAAAAAACTTGATGACATTTTGAGAGCTCTCAACATTCCGAAATTCACAACCGCAATCGGGGCAAATCGCTGAAAAAGCCGGAGCTATTGCGCCGCATGCCGGGCATTTTTTCATTTCTCCAAACTTGTTTGATTGTGTTTGGGGGGCTGTCACAGGAGTTGATACAGGCGCTCCGACTTTATTTTTTGTTAACTCGTGCAGCTTTGCATCCAGCGCCATTTCAAACTCATCAGGGTCAATGCCTTCTGCTTGTGCATTTTTCAGAAGCACTTGTTTCTTTTTGTCAGTTAAGACGCCATCGGCAAGCGCTAACTCAATTAATTTTTCTAATTTTTCGCTATACATGTTTGTTATTATTTAAAAAATCCACCAATTTTACCCATCTTACCTGCCGTTATCCTTTTTTTAGTTGTTTTGCATATTCATTGATCGCATTCATGGTCGACGCGTCGTTCTTGAATGAAAGATTTGCCTGCCTGATTATTTGTTCACACTTCAGTTTCCATGTTGGAACCAATTCATTGTGAGCTTCATATTTTATACCGGAAAAGAAATTACCTTGTTTCTTTGCGTATGGAGTTGCGTTTGATAGAAATTCTATCGCTTCATCTTTCAATGTCGGGATAGGAAAATTTGATATGATACTTTTTTTTCTTGCTATTAACCTTTCCTTGCTGCGGGCTGTTAGTTTATATATTTCCTTATCCAGTTCGGTTGCATCATCATCATCTCCACCCGAAAAAAGTTCTTTTACCAAGCCAACTCCGGGTATTGCTCCTCCTAGTACATTTCCGGCAAGATTCGCTATGTCTTTTGCCGATAGTTTATTAAGTTCCATGCGCCGTTGTTCTATTGCGGCGTCAAGTTCTTTGTTGGATGTTTCTTCAGCTTCATTTAGCAACTGAAATAATGTCTGAATGGATGTTTTCTTTTCTTCTACAACCGGTTTGGGAACAGGCTGTTCTACGACAACATTGTTAACAACACTGTTATTTTGTTGTCTTTCATATACTTTGGCATCCAGTACCATTTCAAACTCATCGAGGTCAATACCTTCCGCCTCTGCATTTTTCAGAAGCACTTGTTTCTTTTTGTCAGTTAAGACGCCGTCGGCAAGCGCCAACTCAATTAATTTTTCTAATTTTTCGCTGTACATAATTTTTCGATATTAAAGTTGAACATTATTTTGCGGAACAAATTGTATTTTATTTTCTTGTATTAGCTGCCGGGCTTTATCCAACGCTTCCTCCGAAGGCGTTTCTTTTCCAATCACAGCATGAGGTTTCATCAGTTGTCGAGGATTATACAGGGTGATGCTGATGGCCTTGATCAAGTCTTTTACACGTTTTACAATCGCATCCGAATCATCGTTTTTGTCTGTCAGAAATGCAAATGGAGCAGGTATCAGGCAATAATTCCATAGCAAGCCGAAGTAGAGCGGATTGTCGGTCTTTTCCCAGATATGGGCAATCGTATAATTGGTAATTGTACTTGTCTGTCCCCAACTAACCCGATGTCCGGTATATTGCAAAATTGCCTGTTTGGGGTAGTAATTTCCATCCTTGTCGACACAGATCCGTATGTCTGTTTCCTTGTGGAACAACGGATCTTCTTTTGTGAACCGAATGGCTTCCTGCTTGCTCTTGAATGTGGGCGTTACTTTTCTCGCTTCCCGCCGGCGATAGAAATATTCGTTTGAAGTAAAACGTACCGGAATGGCTTCCCCGCTATCGATCCGGCCTACAATATCAAAGGATTGTTGCATGACCATCTCTTTATTGAAAAATAAAATGCTTTGAATGACGTTTTTCACCAAAACATCATCATTATTTGAATACAATCTCTTTAAAACATTTATTCCATTCAATAAATTCATACTGTCGGAAATTTGGTTTTCTACCTGTTCTTTGAGCGGTTTTTTATTTTTCCAAACTTCAAAGGCGTCTTGACCATAAGAATTTAAACTTGTTAACAGAGATATAAACGTCATCGCCACTCCTAATTTAAATAGCATATCGTTTCATCATGATTTGTGCGTTTAAATGAAATGAAGTAAACGAATGAAATGAAGCCATGTTTTTCTGGAAATAACCTCACTCCATTCGATTTTCGTCAATTTGCATTTGCTTATTGTCCCGTTGCCGCGTTTGCTATTTTTGTCTGTATTTTTGTAAACTTCGCCAATTGAGCGGAAGTCAGATCAGACCCGGCATTCTCAAGTTGACTGGACAGCTTTTCAGCTTTTTCCAGTACAGACGAATATTCCGACAAGGCGGACATGTCTCCGGCCTGAGCTTTTTTGAACAATTTTATATATTGGTCTGCAAATTTGTCATAATCGCCGAGTACTTTATCCCAATTGCTGGAATTATCCGTTGGCTTGTCTGCTGAATCATCCGCTGAATCATTCGTTGAATCATCTGCTGAATCGGAATCCGAAGACTCTTTTGTTTCGTCGTCGTCTGTTTTTTTCTCTAGTTTAGACAGTTCTTCTTCGTAAATTTTATTAAACTCCTCCTCTTTGTCTCCATATTTTTCCATACAGTATTTCTCGAAATTTTGCAGTTCTTCTTGCTTTTCCGTACCCAAATCCTGTTCGGCTTCATACGTGAGTTTTGCCGCCTTTTTTGCATCACTCTCCATCGAATTACACGATGTTAAACACAAGCATAATATCATTATGCCAACAGAAAATAAAAATACTTTTTTCATAAATTATAATTTGTGAGTTTCTTCCCGGCTACAAAAGAAGAGTTTTTTTAATGAGGAAAGCGTGAAGCCATTGACTTATTTTATTGAATAAGGCTCTGGTAAACCTGCGACCAAAAATAAGCAACAGCCCACGCCTATACAGGCGGAGAGCTATTAACTTATTCCCGGTCAAAATGTACCAGATTTTAATTCAAGAGAATAAGCAAACACTTTCCATGTTTGAATAACCACAACGTTTGTCGGATATTGCTATTCGACAGTGTAAAGATAGTTATTCTTTACAACATTTCAAGTATTTATGCTCAAAACGGGCTGTTTTTTCAACTGCAAATAAAATTGCAAATTCCTGGGTTCAATAAATTTTCTTTTGTCATAAAATATTTTAATTAAATCATTGTTTAAATCATTGTTTAAATCACTGTATATCCGTATTAAAATTATTGATTTCCGGTGCAGGCTCTTTTTCAGACAAGTATATTTCATTTTTTGATAATATTTGATGCAAAGGTGGCCACACAGAGTGTCAAAGCATGGCATTTCCAAAAAAAAATATTTTTATCTTTGCATCTGAATAAATCTTTTATTTTATGTCGCAAACACAAGTATTGTTAAGAGATATATTGATTATCAATAAAATAAAGAACAAGCCTTATGTTGGGCTTGCCGAATTAATAGATTCTGTCGAACAGGCGCTGTCAATTCGGGGGATTGACAATTTAGGCGTGTCGCGCAGGACACTGTTGCGTGATATTCAAAGTATTCAGACCGATTTAGGTATTGACATCCAATATAGCCGCCTGCATAAAGGCTATTTTATTGAAGAAACCAATATTCGCTCTGATGTTGAACAGTTTTTGGATTCGTTCGATGTGTTTAGCGCCCTCAATATGGAAGATACTGTTCCCGACTTCGTCTTTGCGGAAAAACACCGTCCGCGCGGAACGCAACATTTGTTTCCGTTGATTTATGCTATCAAAAAATCATTATGCATTCGGTTTTCGTATTCCAAATTTCAGAGCAACGATTTTTCTGAACGCCATTTGGAACCTTATGCCCTGAAAGAAGCGCGCGGGCGTTGGTATGCAGTCGGTCGAAGCGTTGGACAAAGAGACATGAAAAGTTATGGACTGGATCGTGTGACCAATCTTGAGATTACCGGCAACAGGTTTAAAAAAGATACGTCGGTAAATTTGCCGGAAAAATTCCGCAACAGCTTCGGCATCTATTCGTCGGATGAATATCCTGTGGAAAATGTCATTCTCTCGTTTGATGCGGAAGATGGAAATTACCTGAAATCGCTACCGCTACATTTTTCGCAAGAAATCATAAAAGACAGTGATAATGAATTTATTATACGTCTGCATTTGAAAATTACGCACGATTTTGTGATGGAAATTCTCTCGCGCAGTTGGTCGTTGAAAGTAATTCAACCCGATTCATTACGCCGGCGAATATGCGAAATTTACAGCTCGGCTTTGAAACGCAACAATGTTTAAACGTAGCGCTTTGCAAATGATCCCGCCTCTTTCTCGAAAGTTGCAATATTCACACGGCGTTCCATTTCATTGTACCCGTTTTTGGCGGGTGCATTTGACTGCGTCGAATTGGCGTAGTCAAATGCGCCGCTTTTGGCTTGTTTGTCTTGGGTATATTTTAAAATTCGTATATTTGCGCTTTATTGTAAAAAAAAGATAATTATAGCATTATGCCACATATTTCGCAGCGAGGAATAGAAATGCCGAATTCTCCCATCAGGAAATTAGCTCCGTTGTCAGACTCGGCAAAAGCCAGAGGGCTTAAAGTATATCATCTGAATATCGGACAGCCCGATTTGCCTACTCCACAAGAAGCCCTGGACGCGATTCGCAATATCGACCGCAAGATACTCGAATATAGCCCCAGCGACGGATACCGCTCTTATCGTGAAAAACTGGTTGGCTACTATGCCAATTTTAAAATAAATGTATCGGCGGATGATATAATCATTACCACGGGAGGGTCGGAAGCTGTTTTATTCGCTTTTCTCGCCTGTCTCAATCCGGGTGACGAAATCATCGTGCCCGAACCTGCTTATGCAAATTATATGGCTTTCGCCGTATCGGCGGGGGCGGTTATCCGCGCGGTTCCATCTTCGATAGAAGAAGGATTTGCATTGCCTCCGATCGAGAAATTCGAAGAACTGATCAACGGGCGTACCAAAGGGATCATGATTTGTAACCCGAATAATCCTACCGGATATTTGTATTCCCGCGCCGAAATGAACCGGATAAAGCATCTGGTACAGAAGTATGACCTTTATCTGTTTTCGGACGAGGTATACAGGGAATTTATTTATACCAATTCACCCTATGTTTCGGCCTGCCACCTTGTAGGTATTGAAGATAATGTGGTATTGATTGATTCGGTATCCAAAAGATATAGCGAGTGCGGTATCCGTATCGGAGCGCTGATCACTAAAAACAAGGAGTTGCGAAAGACCCTGATGAAATTCTGTCAGGCGCGCCTTAGCCCGCCCCTTATCGGGCAGATAGCGGCGGAAGCTTCCCTGTATGCAAGTCCCGATTATTTGCTGGATACATACGACGAATATGTGGAAAGACGCAAATTCCTTATCGACCGTCTCAATCGCATACCGGGGGTTTATTCGCCTATCCCGATGGGCGCTTTCTATACAGTCGCGCGTCTTCCGGTGGATGACGCCGACGAGTTTTGTGCATGGTGCCTCTCCGATTTCGAATACGAAGGACAGACTGTTTTTATGGCTCCGGCGTCAGGATTTTATACAACGCCCGGATTGGGAAGAAACGAAGTCCGTATAGCTTATGTATTGAACAAGGACGATTTAGGGAATGCCCTGACTGTGTTGGAAAAGGCGTTGGAAATATATGGTCAGGGGCGAAAACTGTAAAAAATAAACTTGGTACGCTTGCCGTACAAAACAATTCGTATACGCTACAATGAAAAGAAGACTCGTTTTTGCCACAAATAACGCCCATAAACAGGAAGAGGTCAGGGCAGTTGTAAAAGATAAATTTGAAATACCCGGCCTTAAAGATATCGGTTGCCTCGAGGATATTGCCGAACCCGGTGAAACTCTTGAAGAAAACGCCTTGATCAAGGCGCGTTATGTAAAAGAGAAATACGGGTTCGACGGTTTTGGGGATGATACGGGACTTGAGGTGGAAGCGCTGGACGGCGCGCCGGGGGTATATTCGGCCCGTTACGCGGGAGCCGGACACGATTCGAAAGCCAATGTGGAGAAGCTTTTGGCTGACTTGCAGGGGAAGACAAACCGTAAAGCCTGTTTTCGTTCTGTTATTGCCCTGATTATGGACGGAAAAGAGTATTTGTTTGAAGGAAAGATAAACGGGGTAATAATTACAGAAGAAAAGGGGAGCGCCGGATTCGGTTATGACCCTGTATTCATGCCGGACGGATACTCGGAAACTTTTGCCGAACTGGGGAATGATATCAAGAATAGGATAAGCCACCGGGCATTGGCCGTAAAGGCATTGTGCGATTTTTTGGAAAACAGGCAGTGAAAGCCGGCGGGATTATTCTCGTCTTTGGTGATTTAAACTGCATTGCGTTCTGTTGATCGCCAGTCGTAATCCGCCGGGATAAAAAATCATGAACAATGACAGAAAGTTGCAAAAGCGGGCGCTATTCTTGGAAAATAGAACCATGAAACGGGCATGCAAAAGTTGCGCCAAAAAACATGAAACAATGTTCGACGGAGTCAATATGTTGCGGGTTTCATGCGACCGTTAAAAACAAATTATGTACATGTGAAAATGATGATGCTATACTATAAATAAAAGATAAACATATCATCTCTTTTATTTTTTACTGCTTTTGTTATCGGAATCTGTTTAAGTTTTAGACAATGAAGCATTTTGTCTCTAAAACGGTTCTTTATACATTCAACTTATATGAAAATAGAAAAATTACAGATACGGAATATCGCTGTTTCAAAAACTATGAGATAGAATTTTCTAAAGGCGTTAATATTCTGATTGGGAAGAATGGGGTTGGGAAAACTACATTGATAAACTCTATAAAACATGCTTTCCCCGGTAAACGATCGGTAAACGTTTCTTTCCCATATTCGGGAGATTGAGCGGTACAAGACGTATGAAGGCGTTCACCCTTTGCATCATAAAAACTGATACTGCCAACCATTGCCTGACGCCAGCCGTCTTCATGCAAGTACTGTCCAAACTAATTCCTGTCGTTGACACATCCGGGGCTTCTACCGGAGCGGCATATTCCCATTGCCGCCTGGACAGGGCCAAGTCTCTCACTGCACGGCTTATGTTCCGGATATACGTCCATGATATCGAACGGCCGTGATTCTCTTTCAAATCGCGTTGAACATGACTTGAACCTGTTCGGGAATACTTCCGACTCACCATTTTGGCAAATTTGGGAGTGGAAAAAACAAGGATACGGGCATCATTGTCCACTGGACAATACATACTGCCGCCTTCTATACTTCTTTTTGCCTACCTGGAGGGCATACCATCCGTGTCAAATTGAGACAGGGCATGAGAGGTCGCTAACAAGCCCGCCTGGTTAACTCCTTGTTGAATCAACTCTTCTGTTGTCAACATCTCTTTTGTATAGGGTATGTGAACCTGAATTGTGATACCCGATGAATCCGATTTTAT